>DASUWJ010000104.1:0-7210 GCA_036378475.1 Gaiellaceae bacterium | reverse complement strand
GTCGCGATGAACTCGGACTTGAGGCGGTCGAGGCGGCGATCCTCGGTCACGTCCCGGAATGCATAGACCGCCCCCTCGGAGGAGCGAACGCCCGAGATCGAAAGCCAGAGCTCGCGTCCGGACAGGGTGACCGGAACCGTGCGCGGAGCGGCAGCGGGCAGGTCCTCGGGCGCCCCGGTCGGCACGAGCGTCGAGATCCGGCCCCAGTCGGGCAGCACCTCACGGGCCGCCCGGCCACGAACATCCCGGGCGCGTAGGCCCGTGAGCGCCTCCGCGGCGGCGTTCCAGATCCTGATCACTCCCTCCGCATCCACCAGGAAAACACCGTCGGCGACCGTCGCGAGCGCGTGTGCGGCCTGGGCCCGCTCCTCCGACTCTCGATACAGGCGCGAGTTCTCGAGGGCGAGCGCGGCACGTGCGGCCAGTTCCTCGGCGAGCTTGAGATCCTCCTCGGTGTAGCTTCGCTCCGACTCGGCCGCGACGAAGAGGACGGCCCCGAGCGTGCGCTTGCGGGCAATCAGGGGAACGCAGATCGTCGAACGGACTTCGATGTCGACGAGGGACGAGGCGAGCTCCTCCGGCCGGTCGACGTCCTGCGTCAGCTGGGCGGGGGTCGCGCTCGGGTGCAGCTCCGAGCGCCCCGTTCTGATCACACGAGGGATGCCCACGGACGCATCGGGATCGATCACGTGCCGGGCGAGGATCGCCTTGACCGCCTCTTGGCGACCGCTACCGTGCTCGACGGCGAGCCTCTCGATCGAGCCGTCGTCGGCAACCGCGTAGAGCAAGCACCAGTCCGCGAGTCGCGGCACGGCGAGTCGGACGAGGTTGCCGAGCGTCTCGCCATAGTCGAGCGAGCTGGAGAGCGCCGCGCTCGCCTCGGCGGCGAAGGTCATCCGCCGCTCCGCTTCCTCGGCCGCGGCACGCGCGGCCTGCTCGCTGCGGAACAGGTAGGCGTTATCGATCGCGAGAGCGGCCCGCCGGGCCACCTCCTCGACGAGCGGTAGGTTCGATTCGTCGTAGCGGCGCCCCGACTCCGACAGGGCGAAGGTGAGAGCGCCGAGCGTCCGGCCATGGGCCACGAGCGGGACGGCGATCGCCGAGCGAGGGTCGAGCTTGCACAGCAGCTCGAAGTGGTGTTCGTCGCGCGTTGTCGAACGCAGTGACTCGGGCGTGAAATCGCGAAAGTGGACGGTGCCGCCGCGCGCGAGGGCTAGGCCAGCCGGTTGAGGCGACTCGGCCGTAGGGGGGTAACAGGCCGAGAGCTCGTCGAGGAGCGCCTGCTTCTCGGGCTCGGCCGCGGCGGCGACGACGCGGCGAATCGTCCCGTCCTCTGCCGCCAGGTCGACCATGAACCAATCGGCGAGCCGCGGCACGACGAGCGCGGCGAGGTTCGAGAGCGTCGCGTCGTAGTCGAGCGTTACGGCGAGGATGTGGCCGGCTTCGGCGAGCAGCGAGAGACCCTCTTCGCTTCGGCGCTGGCGCTCCTCGGCGCGCTCGCGGCCGCTCACGACCGCGATTACGTTCGCGATGTTCCGCAGGAAGACGAGGTCATCCGCGGCGAAGGCGTGCGCTCTTGGGCTATGGGCGACGAGTACTCCCAGCGACCGCTCCTCGCCCCGAACCGGAGTCGTCGCCCCGCTCGCAAGCCCGAGCTCGATGAGGTGCCGCGAGCTGGGGAACCGCTCTTCGCTCGCGAAGTCATCGACGATGATCGGCTCCTGGGTTCGGAACGTCTCGGCGACCTGGGAATCACTTTCCACCGCCACAGGCCGTAGCTCGGCCGGCGACCAGCCTCGCGAGCTCAGGCAGACGAGACTGCTGCCGTCCGCGACCGGCCTGAGGAGGCCCACGCGCTCGACGCCGAGACCCTCGGCCGTTGCGGCGACCGCGTCCTCGACGAGCTGCTCGAGCGCCGTACCCGTCAGAGCGGAGCGGCCGAGCTCGGCCACGAGCGACTGCTGGCGCTCGCGCCGACGCAGCTCGTCGATCACGTCGGGTTGTCCAGTCCCAGGTGCTCTACCGACAGCTGCGTCGACGCGCTGGTCGACCCCCACCTTGCCTCCTGGTCGGCGATGCCCTCACATCGTACGGCGCAGACTAGACGGGCCATAAGTACCGGCACATCGACTGCGAGCGATCCGTAACTGTTCCCTGGTGCAGCGAGGCACAGCCTGACCGTCTGGCCGAGGACCCGCGACGCGCGGCCGCCTGGTGTTCGGTTGCAGCCGATGAGGCAGACGCTCGCGCGCCCGCCCGATCTCGGGCTCTTGCTCGCAGCGGCTGTGACGGGCGCGATCTACTTCAGCCTCGTCGGGCTGAACGTGCTCGCGCACCCAGCACGTGCCGCCGTCGGCCTCAACCCCGCTTCCGACTACCAGGTGATGACCTGGTCGCTCAGGTGGTGGCCATTCGCCGTCGGTCACGGCCTCAATCCACTGCATACGAACCTGCTCTGGCCGCCCAAGGGTGTCTCGACCCTGTGGATGACGACGATCCCCGCGCTCTCGCTGCTCGGGCTGCCGCTGACGCTGACGGCCGGACCGCTCGTCTCCTACAACGTCCTGATGCTGCTCGCTCCGATGCTGGCAGCTGCCGCAGGCTATCTCCTCTGTCGCGAGTTGACCGCTCGCCGGGCTCCGGCACTCGTCGGCGGGCTTCTGTTCGCCCTGTCGCCTTACATGCTCGGCCACCTGCTCTCGCAACACCTCGACCTCATCTTCGTCTTTCCGCTGCCGCTCTTGGCGCTTCTGATCGTCCGCCGCCGCCGAGACCTGATCAGTGGCCGCCGCTTCGTCGTCCTGTTCGCGGCGCTCCTGCTGCTCCTGCTCGGCTGCTCGTTCGAGCTCTTCCTCGACACGGCACTCCTGGCGGCGCTCGGAGTCTGCTTCGCCCTGCTCGCTCCCACGCACCGCCGCGCCGCGCTCGAGCTCGGCTCGCTGATCGGGCTCGCGTACGCTCTTTGCCTCCCGCTCCTGATTCCGATCGCGGTACTGGCCCTCGGCGGCCCGCATGCGCCGCTTCAATACTCGCCCGGCGACTACTCGATCGATCTGCTCAACATCGTCGTTCCGACGGCTACTCTCCTGGCCGGAAACACCCATGCCGCACGGGCCCTCACGGCCCATTTCGTCGGCAATGTCGGCGAGAAGGACGGCTATGTCGGGATCCCGCTGCTGCTCATTGCCCTGCGGGCGGTCCGGGCCGAATGGCGTCGCGGCGCCTGGCTGATCGGAGCGCTCTCGCTGGCCGCGCTCGCCCTCTCCCTCGGGCCCACCCTGACCGTCGGCGGCCGCCCCGCTTTCGGGTTGCCCTTCGCCGCCGCCCACCTGCCCGTCCTCTCGAACGCCTTGCCCGCCCGGCTGACGGTCTTCAGCGCCCTCGGGCTGGCGTGTCTTTGTGCCCTGTGGCTTGCCCGTCCGGGCTTCGCGCCGGCGCGCCTGCTCGTCGCCGCCGTCCTTCTCCTCGGCACGCTGCCGAACTTCGTCGCCTCACACCAGCTCGAGGGCGCCTGGGCCCGCTCGCAGACGTTCGGCTGGTCGACCCGGAAGGTCTCGCTCGGCTTGATCACGGTGCCGAGGTGGTCTCAGCTCGTCCCGCCCCACTCGACCGTGCTCGTATTGCCGGCCGGGACGGAGACGGCGTCCGGATACTGGCAAGCGGCCACGGACATGAGCTTCGCGATCGCGGCTCCGGCGACACCGTTCGTTCCCGAGCGGGTCGCGGCGGCCCCGATTGTGCGGGCGATTGCCGCCGGCGCCCTGCCCAGCCTCGTCGTGCCACGCCTGCGTGCGTTCCTGCTCTCCGACCGGATCAGCTCGGTCTTCGTCGCGCCGAACACGGGCTCGCGCTGGCGTGCCGCCGTGGCGAAGGCGACGGCGGCGGCCCCGGTTTCGGTTCGCGCCGGGGAGCTCTACCGGGTCCGACATTCCCTGCGCCCGCTCCGGGCCCGGGGACGCTACGCCGTGGTCTTCGCTCCCCGCTCGGAGCGAGTCCATGGTTGCAACCGCGGACGAGTCCGCGCGGCGCTGGCCTGGCTTCGCTTCGATGGCCAGCGCGCGCATTTACAGGCCGAGCTACTCGCGGCGGGCCACCCGACACCCGTCGTCTCGCTCTCCTCGAGGAGCGGCGACGCAGACATGCCTGCCCTGTCGATCGGGCGCTGCGGTGAGGTCGCGGTGATCTTCACGGAGTGGCGCCGAGGAGTCGTCAAGTTGAGAGTCGCCACCTTCGACGGGCGCAGGTGGGCTGTCGCGACGCTCGACCGGCGCACGCAACCGATCTGGTCGCCGCGCGTCGCGATCACTGCGGCAGGAACATCGCTCGCGACCTGGGTCGATGACGACGCACCGCAACGAACCGTGCGAGCCTCGGCGCGCTTGCCGGGCGCTCCCTGGGAGCGCGCCGTCACGCTCGAGCGCTCCGATGGTCTCGGTTCGGGCGCGGTTCTGAGCGCTCGCCGCCTATCCGCCCTGCTTGCCTGGCACGACCAGAGCGCGAGCGAATCGCGCATCCGGGTCGCAAGGTACGCCCGCGGCCGCTGGGGACCGGTCGTGACGCTGGCCAGCGATCTCTCGACGCTCGACGACATCGCCGTCGGCGGCCGCGCTTCGACGCTGGTGCGCTGGAATCTCGAGCCCACAAGCGAGCAGGGCGCCACGCGCTTCGAGGCGAGGCTGCAGGGGTCGAGGTGGCGGCCCGCAAGAGAAGTCGATTGACGAGCCGCTTGCCGGCCTGCGGGGCGAGCGAGCGCGCCGAGGACAGCTCAGGCAAATGCGCGCCTCGGCTCTCGTTCCGACCGACGCCAGGACGCTGCGGCCGTTCCCTCATTTGCCCGATAAAGCCCCCTAAAGGGGGTAGGCCGTAGGGCCCAGACTGCCGAGTCTACTTTTGAGCAACGAGGAATCCTTGACGGTCAACTCGCCAAGTGCCGCTGACCCGTTGCAAACAGACAAGGGGGTTGACTCGCCGCAGGGTCGCCCCTGCCGGAACTCCCGTCGCTCTAAGCCCGGTCGGATGGCCGTTCGATCGTGAGCGCCCGATCCTCCGGCCGACGGCGGCCGGTGGCCTCAGCCGCTGTCGCCCGGCTCGTCGCGGGCTGCCGCAAGGTTCTCGTGCAGCCGCGCGCCGGCCACTTGCTCGGCGTACTGAAGCGAGATTCGCTCGAGCCGCTCGTCGTTTGTCGCGCAGGCAGAGACGATGATCGTGACCTTGTAGCCGAGCTCGCGCGCGTCAATGCTGGACTGAACGACGCAGCCCTCCGTGGCCGCGCCCGCGAGCAGCAGACGTTCGATTCCGAGCTCCTCAAGAAGCAGGACGAGTGACGTGTGGTCAAACGCCGAGTAGCGCGGCTTGAGAATGAACCTCTCGCCTTGCTCGGGCCTGAGCTCGGCGATCAAGTCGCCGCCGCGCCCCTCGTCGATCGTTGAGCGGACGAGACCCAGCGCGTCGCCGTCCCACCTTGAACCCTGGTCGTTCACGTAGATGACCGGGATCTGGCCGGAGCGGGCCTCCGCGAGCGCGGCGCGCATACCGGGGAGGCGCTCTCTGAACGATGCGAGGAGGGCGTCTCCGTCCTCGTGCTCGAAGGTGTTGATGAGGTCAACCAGCAGCAGCGCGTCCCTCACGCCGGCCCCGCCTCCGGTCGGCAAGGCAACTCACCGAGCAGCCGGCTCTCCCTGCCAAGTGGGGGCCTGGCCGCCCGGCAGCTCGGCGTCTGACCGAGCCCGCTCAAGCGCCGAGCGCGATCGATCTCGCCTGGATGCGACGGCCCGCTGGGTCGAGCCGGACACTGGAGCAGGCCTTCCGGCGCAGCAGCTCCTGCCCGGCCGGGGTGAGCCCGGCCCCGCAGCGTTCGCACTCGGTCCGCATCTTGAGCGCCATCTTGGCCCAGGGTAACCCCCGCCAAGCCCCAGACACGCGTGCTCGCCCGATCGGCGCTCAAGTAAGAGGCGGCGCGACAGGCCCAACGCCCACTCGAAGCCTGCGCACCGACGGAAAGCTCGAAGGCGCTGTTCGTGCGCGCACTCAGGATCGGACGTATCCATTCTTGGTCTCGCTTCGTTTCACAGGTAGCACAAAATCCCTGCTAACGACCCAAAAGGGGGCGTCCAGAATGGGTATCGGAGTGAGTCTTATCCTGATTGCAGTTGGGGCAATCCTGGCCTTTGCCATTCACGTGACCGGACACGGCTTCAACATCCATACGATCGGGATCATCCTGCTCGTCGTGGGCGTGATCGGTGCGCTCGCATCGATGATCTTCTGGTCGAGCTGGGGCGGATTCGGCGGAGCCCGCGGTCAGACGACTGTCATCGAACGCTAGACCCGAAGCAGAGGCGTCCTGGCCGCGGGGCGACAGAGCGCACTGCGACCAGGACGCCGTAATCCGAATCGCGCTTACATGAGTCCCACGCGCGCGCTAGGGGGGCTTCGAATCGTCGGATCGCTCGCGGCGACAGACCGCCCTCCGTCGAGCCACGAGCGAGCGTTAGTCGCTCGGAGTCGGCGCCGGCAGGGTGGTAGAGGTGCCGGAGCCGCCGGAATCGCTCGAGCTTGGGATGCCACCATCGATCGAGCCGCCGGAATCGCTCGAGTGGCTGGAATCGGAGCTCGCCCCTGCGGGGCCGCTCACGCCGCCAAGCAGCTGCGAGTCTCCCTGGTCCCGCGAGGCTGCAAGTGCTTGCTCGTGCCCGGCGTCCGTCGGGCCGTGGTCCGACTGAGAGCCGCTCGTCTCCGTTTGATCTGAGGCCACCGAGTTCGTTCGCTCCTCGGCCGGCGCCGAACGACCACCTCGATGGCCATTCGCGTGAAGGAGTGCGCGTTCCGCGCGAGCAACGATCTCGGCCGTGCGGCCGGAGCCCTCCCCTCGTGAGCGATCTTGCATGGGGGCAGCGGCCGAACGGGAGGCTGCGGCGGCTACCGGGCCGCTCCTTTCCGTCGCCGGCTGAACGTGCGCACCCCCGGCACGCTTGTGTGACCTGCCGTGGAGGTGCACAGGAAAGACTCCGATTGCCCCGGCGCCCATCAGCGCGGCGCCCGCGGTGAGCGACGCAACTTTGGCAGCGACCGGAATCGAGCCGAGCTTGGCCAGCGTTCCGGGCGACTCGGGGGAGTTGGCGAGCAGCTGGCCGAACCAGTCGCGAAGGCCGGCCGGAAGCGACGCGGCCGCCGCGGCGGCCGAACGGAGCGAGATCCGAAGTTGTTGGCG
>DASUWJ010000103.1:0-26780 GCA_036378475.1 Gaiellaceae bacterium | reverse complement strand
GGTGACGTTGCCGGCGAACGAGACGTACCAGCCACGCTCGAGCGCGGGCTCGAGGAGCGCCGGCGAGGAGAAGCAGTGCAGGATCACCCTGCCGGCGAAGCCGACGAGGGCCGAGGCGACCGCCGCCTCGGACTCGCGCGCGTGGATGACAACCGGCTTGCCCAGCCGCTCGGCCAGCTCGAGCTGGGCGTCGAAGAGCGCCTGCTGGCTCTGCCTGGGCGCCCGGTCGCGGTAGAAGTCGAGCCCGGTCTCACCGACCGCGACCGCCCGCTCGTGGGCGAGCAGCCCCGCGAGCTCGCCGAGCCGGCCAGCCTCCGGCCCGCCCGCCTGGTGCGGATGGATGCCGAGGGCGGCGAACACGCCCTCGTGCTCCTCGGCGAGAGCCAGCGCCGCCCGGCACGACTCGATCCCGGAGCCGATCGTGACCACGCGGCCGACTCCGGCGGCGCGCGCGCTGGCGAGCAGCTCCCCGGACGGCGCCTCGCACGCGTCCAAGTGCGCGTGGGTATCGATCACGCGACGGCGGTCTCGAGCTCGACTCGCGGAAAGAGCGGCTCGACCGCGGCGATCCCGGCCGCGGCGCGGGCGCGGCCGTAGGCCACGCCCTCCCAGCCGAGCTCGTCGGGCTGGCCGAGCGCGGCGAGGATCCGGGGTGCAGACTCGGGCAGGTAGGCGGAGAGGACGATCGCCACCGCCCGCAGGCCATCCGCCAGGTCGTAGAGCGTGCGGTCGAGCTCCTCGGCCCGGCTCTCGTCCTTGGCGAGCTGCCAGGGAGCGTGCTCCTCCGCGTACCTGTTCAGGGAACGAACGACCGACCAGATCGCCTCGAGCGCATCGGAGAGCGCGTAGGCGTCGAGCCGCGCCGCGACGAGCGCCCCGAGCTGGTCGAGCTCGCCGCGCAGGGGAGAGTCCCAGGGCGCGAGCGGCAGCCGCCCGTCGCGGTAGCGGGCGATCATCGCGGTCGTCCGCGAGAGGAGATTGCCGAGATCGTTCGCGAGCTCGCGCTCGTAGCGCTCGTGGAAGTCGTCGAGGCCAACGTTGCCGTCCTGTCCGAACCGGGTCACGCGCGCGATGTAGAAGCGCAGCGCGTCGATCCCGTAGCTGTCGACGAGCTCGAGCGGCTCGATCACGTTCCCCCTCGACTTGGAGATCTTCTGCTCGTCGAGGACGAGGAAGCCGTGCACGAAGATCTGCTTCGGCACCTCGTAGCCGGCGGCCAACAGGAGCGCCGGCCAGAAGACGCAGTGAAAGCGCAGGATGTCCTTGCCGATCAGGTGGCGCGCCTCGGGCCAGAACGCCTCCCGCAGGTCCTCGCCGGGCCGCGCGTAGGTGAGCGCGCTCAGGTAGTTGATCAGCGCGTCGACCCAGACGTAGACGACCTGCTCGGGGTCCCAGGGGACCGGGATCCCCCACGGCTGCCCGGCCCGGCTGAGGCTGAAGTCGCGCAGGCCGCCCGCGATGAAGCTCCGGGCCTCGTTGTAGCGGAAGTCCGGCAGCACGAAGTCGCGCCGCTCGTCGTAGAGCCGGAGCAGCCGCTCCTGGAAGGCGGAGAGCCGGAAGAACCAGTTGCGCTCCTCGATCCACTCCGCCTTCAGCTCGTGGATCGGGCAGAGACCCTCCGGGGTCAGCTGGTCATCGGTCTTGAACTCCTCGCAGCCGACGCAGTAGAGGCCGGCGTAGGTGTCCTCGTAGATATGCCCGTTGTCGTGGATTCGCTGCACGAACTGCTGCACGAAGCGCCTGTGGCCCTCGTCCGTCGTCCGGATGAAGAAGTCGTTCGAGACGGCCAGTCGTCCGGGCAGCGGCCGCCAGTACTCCTCCACGAGCCGGTCGACGTAGGCCTTCGGCTCGACGCCGGCTTCCTCCGCCGCGCGGACGTTCTTGGAGGCGTTCTCGTCCGTCCCGGTCAGAAAGAAGGTCTCGTCGCCGCGCTGGCGGTGGTGGCGGACGAGGATGTCCGCGGCGATCGTCGTGTAGGCGTGGCCGATGTGCGGCGTCGAGTTGACGTAGTAGATCGGCGTTGTCAGGTAGTAGCGCGACATCTCGAGCAATGATAGGCGCGGCCCGGCGGGCGGCCGCCGGCGCCCCGGCGCGGTCGCGGCGGGGCGGTCGCAGTCAGAGCGAGGCGTCGTAGAGGCGCTTGCGGGAGACGCCGGTCAGGCGCGCGACGACCTCTGCCGAGCGACGGCGCGAGGCTCCGGCAGCGACGAGCTCAACGACGGCCTGGGCCGCGAGCTCGGCGCCCGTGTCGCCTCGCTCGCCCGGGCCGATCACGAGCGTCAGCTCACCCTTCGGAGCCTGCTCGAACCTTGCCGCCAGCTCCCGGGCGGGCCCCCGCACCACCTGCTCGTGGCGCTTCGTCAGCTCGCGGCAGACTGCCAGCTCGCGCTCCGGGCTCGCCCGCGCGAGCGAGGCGAGCGTCCGCGGCAGCCGGCGCGGCGATTCGAAGGCCACCGCCGGCCAGCCCCAGCCAGAAAGCTCCTCCCAGAGCGCCGCGAGCGCGTGCTCGCCGCGCGGCAGGAAGCCGAGGAACTGGTAGCGCTCGCCGATGAGGGCGCTCGCGACGAGTGCGGTCTCGACAGCGGAGGCGCCCGGCAGCACGCTCACCGGGACGCCGGCCGCGAGCGCGGCTCCGATCAGCCGTGCGCCGGGATCGGAGACGCCCGGCAGGCCCGCATCGGAGACGAGCGCGATCCGCTCGCCGGCCGCGAGGCGGGGCATGAGCTCCGCCGTCCGCGCGGCCTCGTTGTGCTCGTGGTAGGAGCGGAGCGAGGCGCGGATGCCGTGCCGCTCGAGCAGGCGCCGGGTGTGACGCGTGTCCTCGCAGAGCACGAGCTCGGCCTCGGCCAGCTCGCGCAGGACGCGCAAGGTCACGTCTTCGAGGTTGCCGATCGGGGTCGCGCAGACCGCCAGCACTAGGCGATCGCGTCGAAGGCGACGAAGCCTGCCCCGATCAGGCCCGCGGCGGTCCCGAGCTCGGCCCGGACGATCTCGGCGCGGTCGCGTGCCGGCGGGAGCGCCTCGCGCCGCATCGTCTCCCGCGCGGGGTTGAGCAGGAAGTCACCGGCCGCCGCGAAGCCGCCGCCGATCACGATCAGCTGGGGCCGGAAGATGTTGACGAAGCTGCCGATCGCGGCCCCGAGCCGCCGGCCGATCCCGTCCAGGATCCCGATCGCCGTCTCGTCGCCCTCGGCAGCGAGCCGGACGAGCCGGCGCGAGTCGACGGCGGGCCCGAAGGCCGCCTGGGCGAGCTTCGTCGCCGCCGTCCCGCTCACGTAAGCCTCGAGATGCCCGCGCCCCGTACAGGTGCCCTGGCAGGGGAGCCCGTCGTACTCGATCACGACGTGGCCGAGCTCGCCGCCCTCGCGCAGGAGGGTGCCGTCGAGGACGACGCCGCCGCCGCAGCCCGTCCCGAGCGTCAGCATCACCAGCGTCTCGGCGTGCCGCCCGACCCCCGCGCGGAATTCCGCCAGGGCGGCCGCGTTGCCGTCGTTCTCGATCTCGACGGGCAGGCCGAGCCGCTCGACCATCAGCTCCCGCAGCGGCACATCCTCGAGCGGGATGTTCACGGAGCCGTCGATCCGTCCGCTCTTGGTATCGATCCGCGAGGGAAGTCCGAACCCGACGGCCGCGATCGAATCATCGAGCAGCTCCTCGACGGCCGCGGCCAGCTCCTCGATCAACCCCTCCTGCGAGTCGAGATCGGTCGCCCGTTCGTGGCGGCGGCCGACCTTTCCCTGCGGGTCGACCACCCCGGCGAGGATCTTCGTGCCGCCGACGTCGACGCCGATCACACGGTTGGCAGCAGCCACGCATGGCTACCATAGCCCCCCGGAATGTCGGCTCCTCGCAAGGAGAAGCCGTACCGAGTCTATCGGGGCGGTCGGGTCAAGGGCAAAGTCCCGACGATTCCGCGTCCGACCCGGGACGGTGGAGGTCAAGGCGACGGCGGGGCCAGGCGCGCCTACCGCGGCCCCGGGCCGAGGCGGCGCCCCGGTAGCGGCTGGCGGAGCTGGCGCTGGCGCCGGCTGATCCTGCTGACGCTCCTGGCGCTCGTCGTCCTCTTCGTCCTCTGGGCCGTCGCCGCCTACCTCTCCTTCCAAAGCGGTGTCAGCGCGGCGAACAAGCGCCTGCCGCAGTCGGCGCGGCTCGCGCTCGCGCCGGACAAAGGGATGCTGCTCTCGCACGCGAGCGACATCCTCCTGCTCGGCACCGACCACTCCCAGAATGCCTCCCGCGCCAGCGACCAGCACTCCGACTCGATGCTGCTGCTGCGGACCGACCCCAAGCACCACAAGCTGATCTACCTCTCGATCCCGCGCGACCTGCGCGTCCCGAACATCCCGGGCCACGGGCCGGACAAGATCAACGCCGCGATGCAGATCGGAGGTCCGCGCCTGGCCGAGCGCACCGTCCAGGCCTACACGGGGCTGCCGGTCAACCACGTCGTCATCGTCAACTTCCACAGCTTCAGCAAGCTGATCGACGAGATCGGCGGCATCGACGTGAACGTGCCCGAGGAGATCCACTCGAACAAGTTCGACTGCCCGTTCGCGACGAACGCGGAGTGCGCGCGCTGGGGGGGCTGGCGTTTCCACAAGGGGATGCAGCACATGAGCGGCTACCGCGCCCTGATCTACTCGCGGATCAGGGAGAACCTGCTCAACCCGGCCGAGACGGACATCACGCGCGGCGCCCGCCAGCAGCAGGTGATCCAGGCCCTGACCTCCAAGCTCGCGAGCGTGGGCACGTTCCTGAAGCTGCCCTTCATCGGCGGCGACCTGCTGAAGCCGCTCGCGACCGACCTCTCGGCCACGGACTTCCTCCAGCTCGGCTGGCTCAAGTTCCGGGCCGGCGACACGCTGCACTGCCGGCTCGGCGGCAAGGCGGACGGCGGCTACATCGACCCGAGCGAGGACAACGCGAAGGTGATCCTGATGGTGCAGGGGCTGTCGGCCCCGCAGCCGCCGCCGCCGAACGGAGACACCTTCCCGCCCGGCTGCTACGTGAACCACCTGCCTCCGGGCGGCTAGGCCCGGCGTGGGCCTCGTCAGCTGGCTCCTGTTCTCGCGGGCGCGATTGCCCGAATCGTCGTTCCCGGGCGGCAGGCGATCGGGTGTCTGACGACGCTCGTCGTCGGGATCGTCGGTGCCTTTCTCGGCGGCTTGATCGGCCAAGTGCTGTTCGGGCACCGGGTGCGCTTCGGCTGGCACCTGCGGCCCTTCTTGCTCGCGGTCGCAGGAGCGGTACTGCTCCTCCTCTTGCTGCAGGCGATCGCCGGGCGGCGCCGGCACGGGCCGCTCTAGCGCTCCGCGGCCTTCGCCTTCGCCTTCGGCTCGGACTTCGGCTTCTCCTCGGTCTTCGCGCCCGCGCCCTTGTCGCCGCCGCCCTCCTTCGCGCCGCCGCCGTCCTTCGAGCCGGCGTCCTTGCGCGAGCCCCGCCCGTAGTCGGTCGAGTAGAAACCCGAACCCTTGAAGTGCACCGCCACGGGGTAGAGGACGCGCTCCAGCGGTCCCTCGCCGCAGACCTCGCACGCATCCGGCGGGGGGTCTCCCATTCGCTGGAAGAGCTCGAAAACGTGTCCGTTCGGACAACGGTACTCGTAGATGGGCACCTTCTGACAGTAGCAGCGAGACTGGCCGGCTACGCCCTGCCCTCCGGGCGCTCCGCGCGCTCCTGCTCGAGCAGCTCGGCATAGCAGGGCGCGTCCTCGAAGGCCGCGAGACCGGCCCTCGGCGGCCGGGCGCCGGCGCCGGGGCGACGCCTGCGGACCGCGGCCAGGACGGCCGAGGCGCCGACGAGCCCGCCGAGCGCAAAGGTGCGCAGCCGTCCGCGCTTGCCCTCTCCGTCCATGGAACGATTGTAGGAGGTGACCCTCTGCACCCTCGGCGACCTCTTGCTCGACGTGATCGTGCGCCTCGAGCAGCCGCTCGAGCGGGGGACCGACGCGAGCGCCGAGACGCTGACCGGAGCCGGCGGCCAGGCCGCGAACGTTGCCGCCTGGGCGGCAGCCCTCGGCGCGGAGGCGCGCTTCCTCGGCAAGCGCGGCGACGATCCGGCCGGCGCGCTCGCGGCCGGAGAGCTGGCCCAGCGGGGCGTGACGGTGCTCGGCCCGGTCGTCCCGGGCCGAAACGGGGTGGTCGTCTCGCTCGTCGGGCGAGACGGCGACCGCGCGATGGCGAGCGACCGGGGGGTGGCCCCCGAGTTCGAGGCGGCGGAGCTCGAGCCGGCGTGGCTCGATGGCTGCTCGCACCTCCACCTCTCGGGCTACAGCCTGATGTCCGCCCCGATCGAGACGGCGGCGCTCCGCGCCGCGGAGCTCGTCCGCGAGCGCGGCGGGCAGCTCAGCGCCGACCTCGCCTCGGCGAGCGTGATCAGGGCCTTCGGGGCGGAGCGGCTGCGCGCCCGGCTGGCGATGCTCGGACCAGAGCTCGTCTTCGCCAACGAGCAGGAGCTCCGCGAGCTCGGCGGCCCTTCCGGCGGTGCGGCCACGACCTGGGTTGTGAAGCGGGGAGTCGCCGGCTGCTCGGTGCTCGAGGCTGGGCGGAAGACGGAGTACCCCGCGCTTCCAGCGGAGGTGCTCGACACGACGGGCGCCGGCGATGCCTTCGCGGCCGGCTACCTCGTCGGCGGCATCGAGCTGGCGCTCCAAAGCGCGGCCCGCTGCGTCGCGGCGCTCGGAGCGATGCCGTGATCGAGCTCGGCGCGGAGGCAGCCGAGGCGCTCGCCGATTTCCGGCCGGTCGTCGCGCTCGAGACGACGCTCGTCGCGCACGGCTTCCCTGCCGGCGAGGGCCTCGAGGTCGCGCTCGAGGCCGAGAGGCGCGTCCGGGCGGGAGGCGCCGTGCCGGCCACGATCGGCGTCCTCGATGGGGCGATCCGGGTCGGCCTCTCCCGGGCCGAGCTCGAGCGCTTCGCCGAGGCGGGCAGCTCGGCGCTCAAGACGGGGCCGCGCGAGCTCGGGCTCGCGGTCGCGCGCCGCGCCCTCGGGGCGACGACCGCCGGGGGCACGCTCGCGGTCTGCGCGCTGACCGGAATCCGCTTTCTCGCCACCGGCGGCATCGGCGGCGTCCACCGCGGCTTCGCCCGACACCCGGACGTCTCGGCCGACCTCGGGGAGCTCGCCCGCAGCGAGGCGCTCGTCGTCTGCTCGGGCGTCAAGTCGCTGCTCGACGTCCCGGCCACGCTCGAGGCCCTGGAGACGCTCGGCGTGCCGGTGCTCGGCTGGCAGAGCGAGACGTTGCCGCTCTTCTACTCGGCGCACGGCGGCCCGCCGGTGCCGGCGCGCGTCGACTCCCTCGCCGAGGCGGCGGCGCTCGCACGCGCCCACTGGTCGCTCCGGCGCGGCGGCCTGCTGCTCGCCCGGCCGCCGGCCGAGAGCCTCGAGGCCGAGCCGCTGTTCGCCGCCGCGCTGGAGGCCGCGAACGCCGCGGGGATCCGGGGCGCGGCGCTGACGCCGTTCGCGCTCGCGCACGTCCACCGCGCGAGCGGCGGCGCGAGCATCCGGGTCAACAAGGGCCTGATCGCCGACAACGCGCAGCTGGCGGCGGAGCTCGCCGTCGCCTACGCGAGCGGCTAGTCGAGCGCGCCCAGGAACTCCTCGATCGTCAGCGCCGTCAGCGTCTGGAGCTTGGCGCTGCCGCGGGCCCCGAGCGCGACCGAGACCCGCGCCACGGTCGCCGCGTCCGGCGCCTCGACCACGTTCACGAAGTCGAAGGGGCCGAGCGTCGCCCACTGGTGCAAGACGCGGGCGCCGAGCTCCTCGACGTCACTGTTGACCTCCCGCAGCCGGGCCGGATTCGACTTGAGTGTCTGGACGCCCTGCGCGGTCAGGTTGGACAGCAGGATGTAGGTCGGCATCGCGCCTCCTTCTTCGGGGTCGCGAGCCTACCCCAGGCACGCGCGCGCTCTGATCGAAGTAGAGCAGCGAGGCGCCGAGAAAGAGGAGCGGCGAGATCACGAGCACCGACAGGAACGCCGAGGCGCGCAGGGCCGCCGTGCCGGCCGAGCGCAGCGTGAAGAAGAGCACGTAGGCCGAGAGGAGACCGACGAGCGCGAGCGTCGCGAGCGAGCCGATCGCATGAGCGAGGTCGGCGCGGGCGAGCTCGAGCGCGCGGCGGAGCGAGAGCCTGCTCTCGATCACCGCGACCGGCACGGCCAGACCGACGAAAGCGAGCCAGGCGACGGCCGGCAGCAGACCGACGAGCCCGAGGTAGGCCAGGATCAGGATCGCCGGCACGAGCGTCACGACTCCGATCTCCGTCGCCCGGACGATGCGGCGCGGCTCCGGCCGGACCCCTGCCGTGAACGCGGACGCGAGCGCGTAGGAGACGCTCGCCGCCACCGCACCGGCGGTGAGCGCGAGCGGCAGGCGAGTGAAGGCGGGGAGCTCGGCCACGACGACGCCGGCGACGGCCAGCGGGATCCCGAGCGCGAGCGAGCGCCAGAAGCTGCGCCCGTAGAGGCGGATCGATTCGGCGACCAGCTGGCCGACCGTCCGGGTCTCGGGCGGGAGCGCTGCTGGCAGCGGCTCCGCCCTGCGCCGCTGGCGTTCGGATCGGCGGTCTTGGTCTGCCACGCCACGAACCTACCTCTACCTCGTCGAGCCCGTCACACGAGCCGGGTCGGCCCGTGCCCAGCGCAGGCTAGGCGCGAAGCCGTGGCGCTCCTGCAACCTAACTGCGACAACTCGCGCGCCAGGCGCTAGCGTGAGCGAATCAGCGCCGTTCCCGAAACCCCGACCCGAAAGCGCCCGCGTGCGAGCCGAAACGGAGGCCTCGACGAGGCCTGGCGGGTGATCGTCCTGAACGACAACCACAACACCTTCGAGGGTGTCGCCTTCGCGCTTGCGAGCGTGCTCCCCGGTGTCGGCTACGACCAGGGCCTGGCATTCGCGGACCGGATTCACACGACCGGCCAGGCGATCGTCTGGTCGGGTCACCGCGAGGCGGCCGAGCTCTACTGGACGCGGCTCGGCGAGCATGGCCTGACGCTGGCGCCGCTCGAGCGCTGAGGCCGGCCTCATTCCGCGGGCCGTGCGGCTCACGCAGAGGCCGAGACGGAGCCGCGCCGGTCGCCGTTTTCCGGCTAGTGGACGCCGACCGGCGTCACGGCCGCGCCGGCCTGCTCGAAGACGAGCTCTCCGTCCTTCGCATCGACGCGCACGGTGTCGCCCTCGCTGAACTCGCCCTCGAGCAGCCGGACGGCAAGCGGATTCTCGACCAGCCGCTGCAGCGCCCGCTTGAGCGGCCGCGCGCCGTAGGTCGGATCCCAGCCGGCCTCGGCGATCAGCTCCTTCGCCTCCTCCGTGACCTCGAGCGAGAGTTCCCGCTCGGCGAGGCGGCGGCGCAGGCGGCGAAGCTGCAGCTCGACGATCTCGCCCAGCTGCTCCCGCGAGAGCGGCTCGAACTCGACGATCTCGTCGATCCGGTTCAGGAACTCCGGCCGGAAGACCTCGCGGAGGGCCTCGGGCGAGCGCAGGTTCGAGGTCATGATGATCACGGTGTTGCGGAAGTCGACCGTTCGGCCCTGGCCGTCGGTAAGCCGGCCGTCGTCGAGGATCTGCAGCAGCACGTCGAAGACCTCGGAGTGCGCCTTCTCGATCTCGTCAAGCAGGACGACCCCGTAGGGCCGGCGCCGCACGGCCTCGGTCAGCTGCCCGCCTTCCTCGTAGCCGACGTAGCCCGGCGGGGCGCCGATCAGCCGCGCCACCGTGTGCCGCTCCTGGTACTCGGACATGTCGAGCCTGACGAGGGCGCGCTCGTCGTCGAACATGAACTCGGCGAGGGCGCGCGCCAGCTCGGTCTTGCCGACTCCCGTCGGGCCGAGGAAGATGAAGGAGCCAATCGGCCGGTTCGGGTCCTGGAGGCCGGTGCGCGCGCGCCGGAGCGCGTTCGCGACCGCCTCGACCGCCTCGTCCTGGCCGACGACCCGCTCGTGCAGGCGCTCCTCCATGTGGATCAGCTTCTCCGTCTCGCCCTCGAGCAGGCGTGAGACGGGAATCCCGGTCCAGCGCGCGACCACCTGGGCGACGTCGTCCTCGTCGACTTCCTCCTTGACCATCGGCTCGCCTTCGGGGACGGCGCCGTCTCGGGCGGCCAGCTCCTTCTCGAGCTCCGGCAGCTCCCCGTAGCGGATCTCGGCCACCCGCTGCAGCTGGCCGCTCCGCTCGGCGCGCTCGGCCTCTGACTTGAGCGCGTCGATCCGGGCCATGATCTCCTTGACGCGCTCGAGCGCCTCCTTCTCCCTCGACCAGCGCGCCGCCAGCTCGTCGCGGCGCTCCTTCGCCTCCGCGAGCTCCCGCTCGACCGGCTCGCGCGTCTGCTTGGACTCCTTGCCCATCGCCGCGAGCTCGATCTCGAGCTGGCGCACCCGCCGCTCGGCCTCGTCGAGCTCGAGCGGCGAGGAGTCGATCTCCATCCGCAGGCGCGAGGCGGCCTCGTCGATCAGGTCGATCGCCTTGTCGGGAAGCTGCCGGTCGGAGATGTAGCGGTCGGAGAGGAAGGCGGCCGCGACGAGCGCGGCGTCGCGGATCCGGATCCCGTGGTGGGCCTCGTAGCGCTCCTTCAGGCCGCGCAGGATCGCGATCGTGTCCGCGACCGACGGCTCGCCGACGAAGATCGGCTGGAAGCGCCGCTCGAGCGCCGCGTCCTTCTCGATGTGCTTCCTGTACTCGTCGAGCGTCGTCGCGCCGATGCAGCGCAGCTCGCCGCGGGCGAGCATCGGCTTGAGCATGTTCGCCGCGTCGACCGCCCCCTCGGCCGCGCCCGCGCCGACGATCGTGTGCAGCTCGTCGATGAAGAGGATCAGCTCGCCCTCGGCGTTCCTGATCTCGGTCAGGACGGCCTTCAGCCGCTCCTCGAACTCACCGCGGTACTTGGAGCCCGCCAGCAGGGCGCCGATGTCGAGCGCCCAGACGCGCTTGCCCTTCAGGCCCTCCGGCACGTCGCCGGCCACGATCCGCTGCGCGAGCCCCTCCGCGATCGCGGTCTTGCCGACCCCCGGCTCCCCGATCAGGACCGGGTTGTTCTTCGTCCGCCGGGAGAGCACCTGGATCACCCGGCGGATCTCCTCGTCCCGGCCGATGACCGGGTCGAGCTTGCCCTGCTCGGCGAGCTCGGTCAGGTCGCGGCCGAACTTCTCGAGCGCCTGGTAGGTGCCCTCCGGATCCTGGGAGGTCACCCGCTGACCGCCCCGGACGGCCTTGATCTTCGCCTCCAGCTGCTGGCGCGGAACGACGTCGAGCGCGAGCAGGAGATGCTCGGTCGAGACGTAGTCGTCCTCGAGGCGCCTCGCCTCCGCCGCGGCCTGGTCGAGGACGCGCGAGAAGGCGGCGCCGACCTGCGGCTGCTGGCTCGCGCCCTGCGTGGAGGGCTTGGCACGGAGCGCCGCTTCCGCCTCGGCTCGAAGCGTGTCCGGGTCCGGCACGAGCTCCCGCGGCAGCTCTTGGTCAAGCAGCGCCACGAGCAGGTGCTCGGGGTAGAGCTCCGGATTGCCGAGCCGCCTGGCGAGCTCCTGCGCGGCCGCCACGGCCTCCTGCGCTTTCAGGGTCAGCTGGTTGAAATCCATCGAACTCCTCAGTGCTGTCTGGTCGGGACCGGCCGCGGCGTCTCGTAGAGCATCAGCTCGCGCCGGTACTGCTTGTGCACGTTGCGAATCTCTTCCTGCATGCGCCGCTCCAGGCGCTCGACGCGAGCCTGGGCCCGGCGAAGCTCGTCCTCGAGCCGAAGCACGATCTCGACCCCGGCGAGGTTGAGCCCGAGCTCGCTCGTCAGCCGCTGGATCAGCCGCAAGCGCTCGAGGTCGGCCTCCGAGTAGAGGCGCGTGTTCCCGCGCGTCCGCTTCGGGCTGACGAGGCCCCGGTTCTCGTAGATCCGGAGCGTCTGCGGGTGCATGCCAACGAGCTCCGCGGCGATCGAGATCATGTAGCGGGGACGCTCGTCCAGGACCATGTCGGCCGGACGCCTCATCGGAACAGGGCCTCCCGCGGGTCGTCGTGCGGCTGTCTCTGCAGCTCCTCGAGCAGCTCCCGCTCTCGCTTCTTCAGCTTCCGCGGCACCCGCACCCGCACGCGCGCGAGCACGTCGCCGCGGCCGCTGCCCTTCAGCTTCGGCGCGCCCTTGCCCTTGACCCGGAGCAGCGTTCCGTCCTGCGTACCCGGCTTGATCTTCATCGACACCGGTCCCTCGGGCGTCGGCACCTGCACGGTCGCGCCGAGCGCGGCCTCGCTGAAGGTGACCGGCACCTCGACGACGAGATCGTTGCCGCGGCGCTCGTAGAGCCGTGAGGGCT
Source organism: Gaiellaceae bacterium (assembly GCA_036378475.1). GTDB lineage: Bacteria > Actinomycetota > Thermoleophilia > Gaiellales > Gaiellaceae > 13-2-20CM-68-14. The sequence continues at coordinate 14,490 of DASUWJ010000103.1, read as the reverse complement.
GCACGCGGGTGACGACGAAGAGGTCGCCCGCCTCGCCGCCGGAAAAGCCGGCTTCGCCCTTGCCCTTGAGCCGGATCCGCGTCCCGTCCCTGACCCCGGCCGGGATCTTGACCGTGTAGCGCTTCGTTCGCCGCTCCCGGCCCGAGCCGCCGCAGCGCGGACACGGGTCCTCGATCACGGTTCCGTTGCCGCGGCAGCGGGGACACGGCTGCGAGAGGGCGAAGAAGCCCTGGCTCTCCGCGACGACCCCCCGCCCCTGACACTCGGGGCAGATCTTCGGCGCGGTGCCGGGCTTCGCCCCGGAGCCGTGGCACTCCGAGCAGGCCGTCTCGAGCGTGACCGGAATCTTCGTCTCGAGCCCCCGGAGCGAGTCCATGAACGAGAGGCTGACCTCCACCTCGACGTCGTTGCCGCGCTCTGCGCGCGACCGGGCCTGCCTGGCGGCACCCCGGGCGCCGAACATGCCGCCGAGGAAGTCGCCGAGGTCGCCGAGATCGCCGAGGTTGAAATCGGCCACGTTGTAGTTGTCGCCCGGAAAGCCACCACCGCCGGGACGGCCGTTCGCCGACCCGAAGGCGTCGTAGGCCTTGCGCTTGTCCGGATCGGAAAGCAGGTCGTAGGCGCCCTGCACCTCCTTGAACTTCTCCTCCGCCTCCGAGTTGCCTGGATTGCGGTCCGGGTGGTGCTCGCGCGCCAGCCTGCGGTAGGCCTTCTTGATCTCTGCCTCTGAGGCCTCCTTGGCGACGCCGAGCACCTCGTAGGGGCTCTTAGGCCTCGTCGCCACCGGGTCCTTCCTCCTGCGCCGCGGGCGCGGCAATCACGACTCGGGCCGGCCGCAGGACGCGGTCGCCGAGCGTGTAGCCCTTCTGTAGCACCTCGATCACGGAGCCCTCCTGCTCGGACGAAGGCTGCGAGAGGAGCGCCTCGTGGACGTGGGGATCGAACTTGCCGTCCGTCTCGATCTCGGCGAGCCCCTCACGCTCGAGCACGGAGGCGAGCTGGCGGTGCACCAGCCGGACCCCCTCCTCGAGCTTGGCCTCCTCGTGCTCCTCGGCCGCCTCGAGCGCGCGCTCGAGGTCGTCCACGATCGGCAGCAGCTCCTTGACGAGCCGCTCCGCCGCCCGCGCGGACAGGCTGGCCTGCTCCCGCGCGGTCCGCTTCTTGTAGTTCTCGAAGTCCGCAGCCAGGCGCCGCAGGTCGTCGAGATGCTCCTGCGCCTTCGCCTCTGCGGCGGCGAGCCGGTCTTCCTCCGGCTCGCCAGCCGCCTGGACTGCGTCCAGCTGCTCCTTGGCCGGATCGCTCATTAGGGAGTCTTAGCCTCCTCGTCGACGATCTCGGCGTCCTCGATCACCTCGTCCTCGGACGCGGCGCTCTCGGTGCCGTTGCCGCCGCCGGAGGCCGTCGCCTGCTGCGCGCTCGCCTGTGCGTAGACCGCCTCGGCGAGCTTCTGGGAGGCCTCCTGCAGGGCCTGGGTCTTCTGCTGGATCTCGTTCACGTCCGAGCTCTCGAGCACGGCGCGGAGCTCCATGATTCGGCCCTCGATCGTCGAGGCCTCGGCCTCGTCGAGCTTGTCGCGGTGCTCCTTGAGCGTGCGCTCGGTCTGGTAGGCGAGCGTCTCCGCCACGTTGCGAGCATCGACGAGCTCGCGCAGCCTGTGCGCCTCGTCGGCGTGGGACTCGGCCTCCTGGATCATCCGCTCGACCTCTTCCTGCTTCAGGCCGGAACCGCCTTCGATCCGGATCTTCTGCTCGTTGCCGGTCCCGAGGTCCTTCGCGGAGACGTGGATGATCCCGTCCGCGTCGATGTCGAAGGTGACCTCGATCTGCGGCATCCCGCGCGGCGCCGGCGGAATGCCGACGAGCTGGAACTTGCCGAGCGTCTTGTTGTAGAGAGCCATCTCCGATTCGCCCTGGAGCACGTGGACCTCTACCGAGGGCTGGTTGTCGTCCGCGGTCGTGAACGTCTCCGACTTCTTCGTCGGGATCGTCGTGTTGCGCTCGATCAGCTTCGTCATCACGCCGCCCTTGGTCTCGATCCCGAGCGAGAGGGGGGTGACGTCGAGCAGGAGCACGTCCTTGACCTCACCGCGGAGAACGCCGGCCTGGATCGCGGCCCCGACCGCGACGACCTCGTCCGGGTTGACGCCCTTGTGGGGGTCCTTGCCGATCAGCTCGCGCACCTTCTCCACCACCGCCGGCATTCGCGTCATGCCGCCGACGAGGACGACGTGGTCGATCCCCTTGGCGTCGATTCCGGCGTCTGCGAGCGCCTGCTTCGTCGGCCCGACCGTCCGCTCGATCAGATCTGCGCTCAGCTCGTTCAGCTTCGCGCGGCTCAGCTGCAGGTCGAGGTGCTTCGGCCCCTCCTGGGTGGCCGTGATGAAGGGCAGGTTGATCTGCGTCGCCATCGTGGACGAGAGCTCGATCTTCGCCTTCTCGGCCGCCTCGTACAGCCGCTGCAGGGCCATCTTGTCCGCCGCGAGGTCGATTCCCTGCTCGCGCTTGAACTCCGCGACCATCCAGTCGACGATCGTCTTGTCGAAGTTGTCGCCACCCAGGTGGTTGTCGCCGTTCGTGGCCTTGACCTCGAAGACGCCCTCGCCGAGCTCGAGCACGGAGACGTCGAAGGTGCCGCCACCGAGGTCGAAGACGAGAATCGTCTGGTCCTCGCCCTCCTTGTCGAGCCCGTAGGCGAGCGAGGCCGCCGTCGGCTCGTTGATGATCCGCAGCACGTTCAGGCCGGCGATCTTGCCGGCATCCTTCGTCGCCTCCCGCTGGGCGTTGTTGAAGTACGCGGGCACGGTGATCACCGCGTCATTGACCGACTCGCCGAGGTAGGCCTCCGCGTCGGCCTTCAGCTTCTGCAGGATCATCGCGCTGATCTCCGGCGGGGCGTAGTCCTTGCCGCCCGCCTTGACGCGCACGTCCCCGTTCGGGCCCTCGACGACCTCGTAGGGGACGATCTTCATCTCTTCCGAGACCTCGCCGAACTTGCGCCCCATGAAGCGCTTGATCGAGAAGATCGTGTTCTGCGGGTTCGTCACCTGCTGGCGCTTCGCGGGCGCGCCGACGAGCCGCTGGGCGTCACTCGTGAACGCGACGACGGAGGGCGTCGTCCGCCCGCCCTCGGCGTTCGGAATCACGGTCGGCTCGCCGCCCTCGATCACGGCCATTGCCGAGTTGGTCGTGCCGAGGTCGATACCGATTGTCTTGGCCATTCCCTGAATCTCCTTCTCTGGCTGATTGCTGGCTTGATTTCTCGGGCTGAGAAAATCTAAGCCTCAGTGTATCAGGTAGCCCGCAGGGCCTGACGTCCCGACCAGCCGGCGCGAGCGTGCCGGCGGCGGACGGCCCGGCGAAGAACGTCCCGGCCACGAACAGGACGTAGGCCCGAGCCGAGCGCGCCCGGACGGTCGCCTTCGAGCACCGGCCCGCCCGAACCGGCCGGAGCGAAACGACGAGCGTCTGAAGCGCCGGCTCGAGCGCGCGAGCGCGTCCTCGAGCTGGACGAGATGAGCTCCCAGAGCACCGTGATCGCGCTCAGCGCGACCGGAAGCGCGGCCGAGCTCGAGGCGGCGAGGTCAGGCCGGCTCTTCGCCCTCCTCGCCCGGGTGCCGATCCGCCTCCTGCTCGTCGACGTCGACCGGCCGCGCGCTCGTTCCCTCCTCGTCCATTCGCTGCTGGGTCAGGTTTCGGCCCTCTTCGTCGATCTCTTCCTCGCCGCTCGCGGTCTCCCACTCGGGGCCACTCATGCGCTCTCCCTTCCGAAAAGGCGAAGGCGCCGCGTGGGCGCCTTCGCAACGATCGTCACACGTGCGACGCGCTCGGGCTAGGACTCGCCGCCCATGCCGCCGCCGGACTCGCCGCCCATGCCGCCGCCGGACTCGTCGCCGCCGCCCGAGCCGCCCTCGTCGTCAGAGCCACCGCCCATGCCGCCGCCCTCGCCTTCGGAGCCGCCGCCCTGACCGCCTTCCTGTTCCCATTCAGACATCTCGTGCCTCCTTAGGTGGATGTCGGTGCGGACTTTCCGCAGACCCCCCTACGCGAAACGTGGCTAGTCTCCTTCCCGATGGAGCCGCTGCGCGATTCGTGGGGCCGCGCGATCACGTCGCTGCGCGTCTCGGTGACCGACAGGTGCAACTTCCGCTGCCGCTACTGCATGCCGGCCGAGGGACTCGAGTGGCTGCAGCGCGAGGAGCTCCTGAGCTTCGAGGAGATCGAGCGGCTCGTAGCGGTGCTCGCGGAGCTCGGCGTCGAGGAGGTCCGGCTGACGGGGGGCGAGCCGCTCGTCCGGCGAGACCTGCCTGTCCTCGTCGCCAAGCTCGCCGCGATCGACGGCGTCAGCGACCTCTCCCTGACCACGAACGGCATCCTGCTCGACCGGCTGGCTGCGCCGCTCGTCGAGGCCGGGCTGCGGCGCCTGAACGTCTCACTCGACTCGCTCTCGCACGTTCGCTTCGCCGAGATCACCCGCCGGGATGCGCTCGACCGCGTGCTCGCTGGGCTCGAGGAGGCGGAGCGCCACCCCGAGCTCCGGCCGATCAAGGTCAACTGCGTGGCCATTCGCGGCTTCACCGAGGAGGAGGTACCCGCGCTCGCGGAGCTTGCCCGCCGCAAGCCCTACGTGGTGCGCTTCATCGAGTTCATGCCCCTCGACGCCGACCGGGCATGGCGGGGCGACGACGTCTTGACGGGGGGCGAGATCCGCGCACTGATCGAGCAGCACTGGCCGCTCGAGGAGCTGCCCGCGAAGCCCTCCTCGACGGCTCGCCGCTTCCGCTTCGCCGACGGCGCGGGCGAGCTCGGCTTCGTCAACCCGGTCTCCGAGCCGTTCTGCTCCAGCTGCGACCGGATCCGGCTGACCGCGGACGGCCAGCTCCGCACCTGCCTCTTTTCCCGGCGGGAATGGGATCTGAGGACGCCGCTTCGCGCAGGTGCGAGCGAGCGAGAGCTCGCCGAGCTGCTGCGCTTCGCCGTCTCGCACAAGGAGCTCAAGCACAGAGTCAACGAGCCGGGGTTCGTGCCCGCCTCGCGCTCGATGTCTCAGATCGGCGGTTAGGTGCGGCTCGTTTTCCGGGCCACCCGTCCTGCCCACTAGAATCGACATCTTCTTTTGCCGTGCCGATGACGAGACTCGTTTCCGTAGGCCGCCGCGTCCTACCCCGAGGCTGGGGGGACTTCGCCCGCCAGATCGCGATCTGGTTCGGGTTCCTGTTCGCCTACCAGGCCGCACGCGGGATCGCCGACAGAAACCCACCCAAGGCGTTCGATAACGGCCTCAAGGTGATCGGCTTCGAGCAGCACATCCTCGGGCTCGTGGAGCTGAGCTTCCAGCGGTTCGTCGACTCCTCGCGCTTCCTGCTCGACCTGGCCTCCTGGACGTACTGGAACTCCGAGTTCACGGTCGTCGGCCTGGCGCTCCTCTTTGTCTACCTGCGCCGGCACGAGGCGTTCACGCGCTTCCGAAACGCGATTCTGCTCGCGAACGTGATCGGCCTCGTCGGTTACGTGCTGCTGCCGACGGCGCCGCCGCGGATGTTCCCGGACTTCGGCTTCGGCGACACGCTCTCGCAGTTCGCGGCCCTGAACCACGGCAGCGGCCTGATCAACTTCGTCGCCAACCCCTACGCGGCGATGCCGAGCCTGCACGCGGCCGACGCCCTGATCGTCGGCGTCGTTCTGCTCGCCGTTTCCCGAAACTGGGTCGCGAAGGCCTTCTGGGCGCTCTGGCCGAGCTGGGTCTGGTTCTCGGTGATGGCGACGGGCAACCACTTCTGGCTCGACGTGGTCGCCGGCGTCTTCGTCGCGCTCGTCTCGTTGGCGGTCGTCTACCGCAGCGAGCTGCGACAGCGCTTCGGCCGCGCCGCGACCGCTTAGCGCGCGGATCGACCGCCTGGCGAGCGTGCGAGGACCGGCCCGTCGGGAGGCTGGTAGCGTCAGCCGCGTGACCCGATCCGCAGCGATCGTCTCCGTCAAGCAGGGCTACACAGACGGGACGCGCAGACTGGCCTCCCGCTCGATCACGCGCCTCGCGCGAACGCGGGTGACTCCGAACGCGCTCACGACCGGCGGCGTGCTGCTCTGCGCGGGCGCGGCGGTCACGCTCTCGTTCGAGCGCCGGGACCCGTTCCTCTTCTACTGGCTCGCGGCCGCCTTGTTCATCGTCGGCTCGATCCTCGACATCCTGGACGGCGCGCTCGCGCGCGAGAGCGACCGGGCGACGCCGCTGGGCGAGTTCCTCGACTCGATCTCCGACCGGGTCAGCGAGGGCTTCGTGCTCGCGGCGATCGCGCTCATCTTCGCGCGGGCGGGCGACAACGTCGGCGTCGTCTTCTGCGTCGCGGCCGTGGCCGGCTCCTTCCTCGTCTCCTACGCGCGCGCGAAAGCGGAGCTGATCGGCCTCAAGGGCGACGTGGGGATCGGCAGCCGGGCCGAGCGGGTCATCGTTGTCTCCGCCGGCTTGCTGCTGGCGCCGCTCGGGGTACCGCTGCAGTGGTTCATCTACCTGCTCGCAGCGACCGCCTGGCTCACGGTGGCGCAGCGAATTCTCTCCGTCCGTCGACAACTTCTTCGAAAGGAAGCAGATGGCTTCGAGCAACGGTAAGGCGGCGCGCCAAAAGGACAAGGTCCGCGCCGCGCTGATCGGCGTCGGCAACTGCGCGAGCTCGCTCGTCCAGGGCGTCGAGTACTACAAGGACGCGCAGCCCGGCGAGTTCGTGCCCGGGCTGATGCACGTCGACCTCGGCGGCTACCACGTCCGGGACATCGAGTTCACCGCCGCCTTCGACGTCACCGAGGACAAGGTCGGCAAGGACCTCTCCGAGGCGATCTGGGCGCATCCGAACAACACGATCAAGTTCTCCGAGGTGCCGAAGAGCGGCATCACCGTCAGCCGCGGGATGACGCACGACGGCCTCGGCAAGTACCTGGGCGAGCAGGTCAAGAAGGCAAAAGGGCCGACCGACGACGTGGTCGGGATCCTCAAGGAGACCGGCACGGACGTCGTCATCAACTACCTGCCGGTCGGCTCCGAAGAGGCGACGAAGTGGTACACCGAGCAGGTCCTGAACGCCGGCTGCGCGATGGTCAATTGCATGCCCGTCTTCATCGCCCGGGAGCGCTACTGGAGCGACCGCTTCAAGAAGGCCGGCCTGCCGATCATCGGCGACGACATCAAGTCGCAGGTGGGCGCCACGATCACCCACCGCGTGCTGACGGGGCTCTTCCGCGACCGCGGCGTGCGAATCGACCGCACCTACCAGCTCAACTTCGGTGGCAACTCGGACTTCCTGAACATGCTCGAGCGCGAGCGCCTGGAGTCGAAGAAGATCTCCAAGACCTACTCGATCAAGTCGGTGCTCCCCTACGAGCTCGAGGAGAAGAACATCCACGTCGGGCCCTCCGACTACGTCCCCTGGCTCGAGGACCGCAAGTGGGCCTACATCCGGCTCGAAGGCACGGCTTTTGGCGACGTGCCCTTGAACGCCGAGCTCAAGATCGAGGTCTGGGACTCGCCCAACTCGGCCGGGGTCGTGATCGACGCGGTGCGCCTGGCGAAGCTCGCCCTGAATAACGGCCTCGTGGGGACGCTCGAGGGCCCGTCCGCCTACCTGATGAAGTCGCCGCCGGTCCAGTACAACGACGACGTGGCCCGCGACCTCGTCGAGGACTTCATCGCCGAGAACGCGCGCGCGGCCGAAGCGCCGCTTCCGGAGCAGCTCCGAAGCGCCTCTTCCTAGGCACGAAAGCGCGCCCGGCGGCCCTGCCTGGGCGGGGCCGCCGGGGCCGTGGACCCGGCTTGCGCACGCGCCGGCGCCACTAGACTCGAAGGCGTGGGGCTCCGGATTTGCCTCGTAACTCCGTTCCCCTGGTCGCGGCCGCACGAGGTCAACGAGCACGTGGCCGGGCTGGCAGGCGACCTGCGGGCGCTCGGCAACGACGTGACCGTGCTGGCACCCTCGACGCGGGCCGCCGACCTGGTCGCGGGCCGGCGGGCGCTGCAGGACGGCGCCGACGCCGAGCTGATCGCGCTCGGACCGGCCGTTCCGATCTCGAGGCGAAGCCGGATCGGCGTCCCGCTCGGCGTCCGCGCCAATCTCGCGCTCGCCCTCGCCCGCGGCCGCTACGACGTCGTCCACGGCTTCGAGCCCGGCCTGCCCAGCCTGTCCTACCTGGCGCTTCGGGACTCCTACGCGCTCGGGGTCGCCACCTTCCTGGCAAGCGAACGGCTCGGCTATCCACCCGGCAAGCCACAGCGGGAGCGGCTTTTGTCCCGGATCGACGCGCTGCTCGCGACCTCCGACGAGGTCGCCTCGGCCGCGGCCGAGCGGCTGCCGGGCGAGTACCGGGTCGTCTCGGTCGGAGTCGACCCCGATCTCTTCCGGCCCCGGGCCAAGCGGGAGCTGATCGTGCTCGAGTGGCGGCCGGCCGAGCGGCCACTCGCCCGCTCCGTGATCCGGACCCTGCACGAGCTGCCCGGCTGGGAGCTCGTCCTCCTGCGGACGAAGCCGCTGACCGGGCGGCCGACGATCCCGCGCGCGCTCGCCTCCCGGATCAGCGTCAGGACGGCTCGCGACGGCGCCGCCCGCGCCGCGTTTCTGAACGAGGCGGCGATCTTCGTGCCCGCCCTCGAGGGGCTGCAGCGAGTCGCCCTCGAGGCCGCGGCGGCCGGGGCGGCGATCGCAGCTCCGCCGCATACGCGCGAGCAGCCCGAGCTCGCGGGCGCCGCGACCGCGCGGCTCGCCGAGGATCGAGGCCTGCGCGAGCACCAGGGCAAAGAGAACCGGGAGCGGGCCCTGGCCGAGAGCTTCGCGCAGGTGGCCCGCGAGCACGACGAGCTCTACCGCGGACTCGCGGCCAGGCGCCGGAGGCAGCGGCCGCCCGACCCCCTCTCCGACCGCGACTGGATCCTCTGCGACCTGCACATGCACACGGTGTGGTCGCACGACTGTGCGATCGAGGTGCCGGAGCTGCTCGCCCATGCGCGGGCCGAGGGGCTCGGCGCGATCGCGATCACAGACCACAACGTCTTCGGCGGCGCCCGGGAGGCGGCGGCCTCGGCGAGCGGCCTGACGGTGATCCCGGGCGAGGAGATCAAGACCGAGAACCAGGGCGAGGTGATCGGGCTCTTCCTTCAGGCGGAGATCCAAAGCGGGCTCTCCTTCGGCGAGACGATCGCCGCGATCAAGGAGCAGGGCGGCCTCGTTTACCTCCCCCACCCGTTCGACCGCATGCACGCGATCCCGGACGCGGCCACCCTGCGCGGCCACCTGGACGAGATCGACGTCTTCGAGGTCTACAACGCGCGGCTGCTCTTCGAGGGCTACAACGAGGAGGCGCTCCGCTTCGCCCGGAAGTACAACCTGACGATGGGGGCCGGCTCGGACGCCCACGTGCTCCAGGGCGTCGGCACAGGAGCGCTGCGGATGCGGGAGTTCCGCTCACCCGAGGAGTTCCTGCTCAGCCTGCGTTCGGCCCAGGTCCTCCGCCGGCCCAGGTCGCTGCTCTACCTGCAGTCGCTCAAGTGGGCCGCCCAGGCCAAGGAACGCGTCCGCTAGCGGAGAACTCGACCCGTGCCCTTGTCCCACGTACCCACCGACGAGATCTACGAGAAGTACCTGCAAAAAGCCATCACCGAGATCAACGAGCTCGGCGACGAGATCTCGAAGGCGGCCGGCGAGCGCATTCCCGTGCTCGGCTCGGGCCATCCGCTCGCCGACGTCTTCCTGATCAAGTACGAGCCGCAGGCGGCCGAGGTGCAGGAGGGGGTCGCCTTCTATGGCCGAGCGGGACAGGCGATTCTCAAGTCGCTGCAGCGCCTGCACGTCGACCCGCTCGCGATCTACGGAACGAACTGCCTCAAGTTCGCCGGCGAGGAGGAGACCGAGGCGCGGCCCTGGCTCGAGCGTGAGCTGCACGTCGTGCAGCCGAAGCTGATCGTGGTGATGGGGGAGGAGCCGCTGCGCGTCCTGAACGAACTCGCGTTCCCGCTCGCGGACCGGCTCGAGCCGCGGCTCGGCGAGCTCCAGCGCTTCACGCCCACGATCGAGGCGCTCGTCGTCCCCGACCTCGACTCCTCCTTGGACGAGCAGCCCGCGAAGACCCGCTTCTGGAACGCGTTCAAGCAGCTTGGGCCCTGGTGGGCCGAGCTGCCTCCCTATTGAGCCGCCTACCCCGGACTCGTGCGGCCGCCCTGATCGCGCTGGCCGCCGCGCTCGGGCTCTACTACCGCTTCCACACCTCGCTCCCGGACACGTCGACCTGGGGCGACGTGGCCGTCCTCGCGCTTCTTCTGATGCCCGCGGTGCTCGCGCTCGTCTACTGCGTCCTGCCGCTTCGGAGCGCGCGCGAACGGCAGCTGATTGCGGTCGCGCTCGCCTTCGGCGTGCTGGCCCTGCTCCTGCACCAGGCACGGCTGAATATACTCGCCGACTTCGCGAAGCTCGGCGCGATGGCGTTCGCCGCCTTCTGGTTCCTGAACTTCTTCGAGTCGATCTCCTGGGTCGTACTCGTCGCCTGCATCGTGCCCTTCGTGGATGCCTACTCCGTCTGGCGCGGGCCGACGAACCACATCGTCCACAACCACCGGCACGTGTTCTCGACCCTCTCCTTTGCCTTCCCGGTGCCCGGCGAGAGAAGCGCGGCGAACCTCGGTCTGCCGGATCTGCTCTTCTTCAGCCTCTTCCTGGCCGCGGCGGCCAGGTTTCGGCTGCACGTCTTCACGACCTGGATCGCTCTCGTCGCCTCCTTCGGCGCCACGATCGCGCTCGCCGTCCTTTGGAACAAGCCGGGCCTGCCCGCCCTGCCGCTGCTCTCGGCGGCCTTCCTGCTCGCGAACGCGGATCTCCTCTGGACGCGACTGCGGCGAGCCCGAGCGAGCGGCTCCTCGTCCCCCGAGCCGCGCTGAGCCTCCCCGCCGGCCGGGCGCCCGGAGGCTGGAGCCCCGTGCCCACCCGAGCGGGCGCTCGCTCAGGTACGGGTGAGGAGCGCGACCGTCTCCGTGTGCGGCGTGTGGGGAAAGAGGTCGAGCGGCCGTGCGCGCTCGAGCCGGTAGCCCCAGCTCGCCCCGAGCTCCTTCAGGTTGCCGGCGAGCGTCGTTGGGTTGCAAGAGACGTAGACGAGCCTCGGCGCCTCGAGCCGCCCCAGCCGCCGCAGCGCTTTGTTGGACAGACCGGCCCGCGGCGGATCGACCACGACCAGGTCCGGAGCGCCGGCCCGCTCGCGGAGCTCGGCAAGCGCATCGCCGGTCTCGCCGGCGAAGAACGCCGCGTTGGTGACCCCGTTCAGGTCCGCGTTCTCGAGCGCGCAGGCGACCGACTCCTCCGAGAGCTCGACGCCCCAGACGGTCAGCGCGCGCGAGGCGAGCGTCAGGCCGATCGTGCCGATGCCGCAGTAGAGGTCGTAGACGGTCTCGCCCCCCCGGAGGTCCGCGAACTCGCCGGCGAGCCCGTACAGGCGCTCAGCCATGGCCGTGTTCGTCTGCAGGAAGGCATTCGGGCGAACCCGGAAGCGAAGGCCGCAGAGCTCTTCCTCGATTGCCTCTTCCCCCCAGAGGAGCGTCGTCGGCAGGTTCGTCACCTCGGCCGGCGTCTCGTTGACCGCCCAGTGGATCGAGCGCACCTGCGGGAATCGCCGCAGTGTCTCGACGAAGTGATCCCGCTCGAAGCGCTCGCCCGGCGCCGTCACGAGCTCGACCAGGGCCTGGCCCGTGTTCCGGCCCTCGCGGACGACGAGATGGCGCAGATAGCCGGAGTGCTCCGCCTGGTCGTATGGCTCGAGGCGCTCCTCCCGGCTCCAGTCGCAGACCGCCCCTCGGATCGCGTTGCCGAGGTCGGTGGTCAGCCAGCACTTGTCGATCTCGAGCACCTCGTCCCAGCGTCCGGCCCGGTGGAAGCCGAGTGCCGGCCCGGCGGGGGTCGCCGTGAACGAGTACTCGAGCTTGTTGCGGTAGTGAAAGCGCGACTCGGCCGGCACGATCGGCTCGAGCGGCGGCTCGTCGATCCCGCCGATCCGCCGCAGCGCCTCGCGCACCTGCTCCTGCTTGGCCTCGAGCTGGACCTCGTAGGCGAGATCCTGAAAGCGGCAGCCGCCGCAAGCCGGGTAGTGCGCACAGGGTGCCTCGACGTGCGCGGCGCCGGCGCTGATCACCTCGAGTACGAGCGCTTCGGCGTGACTGCGCTTGACCTTCGTCACCCGGGCGCGGACGGTGTCGCCCGGCAGGCCGCGGCGGACGAAGACGACGAAGCCGTCCAGCCGCGCGACACCGTTGCCGCCGTAGGCGAGCGAGTCGACGTGGAGCTCGACCTCCTGGTCTTTGGCGACGGGCGCGGCCACCGCGCCAGGCTAGCGGCGTTCCCCGTCCAGCGAGGCCCTGGCAGGAATGTGCGGCCGGCGGGAGGGCGAAACCGCCGCTCCCCGCCCGCTCAGCGGCTCAGGTGAGCGGCGTGACGTAGACCTTGCGCTCGCGGGGGCCGTCGAACTCGCAGAAGAAGATCCCCTGCCAGCGGCCGAGTGCGAGCTTGCCCGCATCGAGCGGGACGAGCACGTGCGGGCTGATCAGCGAGGCCCTGATGTGCGAGGGGGCGTTCGGGCCGTCGGCGTCGGAGTGCCGCCAGCCGCCGTTGTCGTCGACGATTCGCTCCATCGCGGCCTCGATGTCTTTCGCGAGCGCCGGATCCGCGTCCTCGTTGATCGTCACGCCGGCGGTCGTGTGCGGCACGTAGACCAGGGCCGCCGAGGCGCCGTTCGCGGCGTTGAGCGCTTCCTGGACGAGCTCCGTGATCTCGAGCAGCTGCGTCTTTCGCTCGGTCCTCAGGGTCAGCTCGCGCACGCCGTTATCCTACGGCCTGTGCCGAGCGGCCCGCCTACAGCGACCGAGCTCGAGGGCTACCGCGAAGGGGCCGACCGCTTCATCGCCGAGCTGGACGAGGAGTACTACCTCCACTTCGCGGGCCTCAAGGAGAACCTCGAGCTCGAGCCGATCTACGAGCGCCACCAGGAACTGACGACGCTCGAGTGGGCGCGCGCCCTCGGCGAGGCCGTCGACGGGGACCGGCGCGTCCGCGAGCTGTGGCGATTTGCCTGCGAGGGACACCTCGGCAACCTGACCAAGGAGCACAGCGAGAAGATCGCGGCTCTCGAGACCGAGCTCGAGGCGGACGTCGACGGCGAGAAGGTCGGCTACCGGATGCTCCGCCCGACGATCGCGAACACCGATGACCGAGGCAAGCGGGAACGGCTCGACGAGGCGCGGACAAGGCTGACCGAGGAGCACCTGAATCCGATCTACCTCGACGCCGTCACGATCAGCCAGCAGACGGTGCCGGCGCTCGGCGCGCCCACCTACCTCGAGCTCTACCACCGCTTCGGCTTCCGGCTCGACGAGCTCGCCGAGCAGTGTCGGGCCCTGCTCCAGGCGACCGAGCGAATGTACGAGGAGGCGACGGACAGGCTGTTCCGCGACCGGATCGGGCTCGGCCTCGACGAGGCCAAGCGCTGGGACGTGCCGCGAGTCTTTCGCGCTCAGAGCTGGGACGAGTTCTTCCCGGCCGACAAGATGCTGCCCGCACTCGAGGCGACGCTGTCCGATCTCGGCATCGACCTGCAGGCGCAGGAGAACGTGCATCTCGACCTGGAGCAGCGGCCCTCCAAGTCGCCGCGCGCGTTCTGCGCGCCGATCGAGGTGCCCGGCAAGGTGATGCTCGTGATCCAGCCGATCGGCGGCGCGGACGACTGGCGGGCGCTCTTCCACGAGGCCGGCCACACGGAGCACTTCGCTCACACCTCGCCGGAGCTCGCGATGGAGGAGCGCAGGCTCGGCGACAACGCAGTCACCGAGGGGTGGGCGATGCTGCTCCAGCACCTGACCGACGAGCCGTCCTGGCTGACGCGGCGGCTCGACGTCGGCCGCCCGGGCGAGTTCGCCCACGAGGGCGCGACCGGCCTCCTCTATTTCGTCCGCCGCTACTGCGCGAAGCTCCTCTACGAGATCGAGTTCCACGGCACCGGGACCGTGACCTCGATGCAGCCCCGCTACGTCGAGCTGCTCGCCGAGGCGCTCAAGATCGAGCCGAGCGAGACTGACTACCTCGCAGACATCGACTCCGGCTTCTACGTGACCGAGTACCTGCGCTCCTGGGCCTTCGAGGCGCAGCTCCGCGCCCACCTGCGCGAGCGGTTCGGCAACACGTGGTTCTCGAAGCGCGAGGCCGGCTCGCTCCTCCGCGAGCTCTGGTCGGAAGGGCAGCGGATCAATGCCGACGAGCTCCTAAAGGAGGTCACCGGCGCCGAGCTGGAGATGGCGGCGGTGGCCGAGCGCGTCGGCGAAGACCTGAACTGATATGGAGCCGTTGCTGTCATCCATGAAGGAGCGGGCCTCGTCAAGGTCACGGACTGCGGGGGGTAGCACGCCGCGGTTTGCGGGACGGCGGCGACGGTAGCGGAAGCGATCCAGTCATCCATTCGGCCGCGCGGGGCGGGCCGGAGTGTCTCG
>DASUWJ010000102.1:0-5601 GCA_036378475.1 Gaiellaceae bacterium | reverse complement strand
CGGCGGTGATGTTCGCGGACATCATGCTCCCCGTGCTCGGGATGGGCGTCGAGGTCGAGCTCGTCCCCGACGTCGGCCCGGTGATCGCCGCGCCCGTCCGTTCGCTCGCGGACGTGAAGCGGCTGTCCGTCCCCGAGCCGGAGGAGTCGGTTCCCTTCGTCCTGGAGGCGATCCGGCTCGTCCGGGACGCGCTTCGGCCCGACCAGGCCGTGATCGGTTTCGCGGGGGGCCCGTTCACGGTCGCGGGCTACCTGATCGAAGGTCGGCCGAGCCGCGAGTTCAAGCGGACGAAGGCCTGCATGTACGGCGCGCCGGAGGTCTGGCATGCCCTGCAGGAGAAGCTGACGCAGGCCTTCGCCCGCTACGTGGCCGCCTCGGCCCGCGCCGGGGCGGACGTGATCCAGCTCTTCGACTCCTGGGCCGGGGCGCTCTCGCTCGACGACTACCGCGAGTTCGCCGCTTCCTATTCCGCGCGCGTGCTGGAGGCGGCCGGCGTGCCCACGATCCACTTCGCGACTGGCGACGCGCATCTGCTCGAGGAGCGAACCAAGGCCGGGGGCGACGTGATCGGGGTCGACTGGCGCCTGCCGCTCGATCTCGCCTGGGAGCGGATCGGCGCCGACCGCGGGATTCAGGGAAACCTCGACGGCGCCCTCCTGCTCGGGCCGTGGGAGCGCGTGGAGCGGGCGGCCGAGGAGGTTCTGCGGCGGGCGGCCGGGCGACCCGGCCACATCTTCAACCTCGGGCACGGAGTGCTGCCGGAAACCGATCCGGACGAGCTCGGCCGCCTGGTCCGGCTCGTCCACGAGCGCAGCGCCAGGGTGGCCGCATGAGCGCGGCCGTGATTCTGATGGCCTACGGAAGCCCCTCGGCGGCGGAGGACGTTCCCGCCTACCTCGCCGACATCCGCCAAGGGCGTCCGGTCTCGGAGGCGGCGGTCGAGGAGCTGTCCGAGCGCTACCGGCGAATCGGCGGCCGCTCGCCGCTTGAGGAGATCACGGAGCGGCAGCGCTCGAGCCTGGAGCTCGAGCTCGGCCTGCCGGTCTTCGTGGGCATGAAGCACTGGCGTCCGAGGATTGCCGATGCGGTCGAGGCCGCGCTCGGGACGGGCGCCGGGACCGTCGCCGGTCTCGTCCTGGCGCCGCAGTACTCGCGCCTGTCGATCGCCGGCTACCGAGAGCGGCTTGAGCGGGCGCTGCGGGGGCGCGCCGAGCTCGTCTTCGTCGAGAGCTGGCATGACGAGCCGCCGTTCGTGGAGGTGCTGGCTGAGCGAGTCCGCGGCTTTCCGGGCCACGTGGTCTTCACGGCGCACTCGTTGCCGGAGCGGATTCTCCGGGAGGGCGACCCCTACCCCGAGCAGGTGCGGGAGACCGCTTCCCTCGTCGCGAAGCGCGCCGGGCTCTCGCGCTGGTCGTTCGCGTTTCAGAGCGCGAGCGCAACGGGGGAGCCGTGGCTTGGTCCCGACATCCTGCAGGAGCTCGGCGCGCTGTCGGCGAAGGGTGTGCAAGCGGTGCTGGCCTGTCCGGTTGGATTCGTGTCGGATCACCTGGAGATCCTCTGGGACCTCGATGTCGAGGCACGGGAACGGGCGGCGGCGCTCGGGCTGCAATTCGATCGCATCGAGTCGCTGAACGACGATCCCGCCTTCGTGCGCGTCCTTGCCGGCTTGGTTCGCGAGCGGCTCCGGGTACCCTCGAACGCGTGAAGCCTGGTGCCATTTCGGCCGACTCGGTCAGCCGGCGGTTCCGCGTGCAGTCCGAGCGCCAGCTCACCCTCAAGGAGGCGATCGTTCGGCGCCGAGTGCTCCGCCAGGAGGAGATCTGGGCCCTGCGCGGGCTGTCGTTCGAGATCGCTACCGGTGAGGCAGTCGGCCTCGTCGGCCGAAACGGATCGGGCAAGACGACGCTGCTTCGCCTGATCGCGGGCATCTTCAAGCCGACCGCGGGCCGGCTGCAAGTGGGCGGCTCGGTCGGTTCCCTGCTCGAGCTCGGGGCGGGGTTCCATCCCGACTTCACCGGCCGCGAGAACGTGTTCATGAACGGCGCGATCCACGGGCTCAAGCGCCGCTACATCAAAGAGCGAATGGACGAGATCGTCGCCTTCGCCGAGCTCGAGCGCTTCATCGACCTGCCGGTCAGGACGTACTCGGCCGGGATGTACATGCGACTCGGCTTCTCGGTCGCGACCCACCTCGATCCCGACATCCTGCTGCTCGACGAGGTGTTCGCCGTCGGGGACGAGGCGTTTCAGCGCAAGTGCTTCGGCAAGATCTTCGAGCTCCGCGACTCGGGCAAGACGCTCGTCTTCGTCTCCCACTCGGCGCCCGCGGTCGAACGTCTCTGCGAGCGGGCGATCTTGCTCCAGCAGGGTCGCGTCGCCCGGGACGGCGTCACGAAGGACGTCGTCGCGGAGTACCAGCGTCTGCTCGCGATGGAGGAAAGTCCCGCCGAGCGGGGGGTTGGCCTGCGCGAGTGGGGAACAGGCGATGCCCATGTCGTCCGGGTCTCGCTCGAGGGACCGGACGGGATCGAGCGGCGCGAGTTTCTCTCCGGTGCTCCGCTCGCCGTCCGGCTGACGGTTGCCGTCGAGCGGGAGGTCGAGCCACCGCGGATCGGGGTCGAATTTCGGGACGCGAGCGGCGGCCTGCTCGGCGCGAACGAGATCGATGCCCGCCAGCTCGGCTGGGATGCCGGTAGCCGCGAGGCCGAGGTGCTCTTCGAGGTACCCCGGCTGCCCTTCCTGAAGGGCCTCTTTCGCCTCAGCGTCGGCCTCGCCGATCCGAGCTCCTTGCGCCAGTACCACCGCCTCGATCCCGCGGCCGAGTTCACGGTCTATCCGGCCGACGAGGACACGCGCGGCTGGTTTCGCTTCGACGGCGACTGGTCGCTGGCGGGCCCACGGGAGGCAGTCCGGGCACCATGAGCTCGCGCAGCTGTCCCGATTGGCCCATCCTGATGGAGCTGGCGCCAGAACTGCAGTTCATGCACTACACGGTCGCCGAGGCCCAGCTGCCGGCGGAGGCGCTGATGAACCTGCCCGACATCCCGCTCGAGGCGGTGGCGATCTGCTGCGACCTCGAGCGGCATGTCTTCTACGCGCAGCACACGGACCCGAAGGTCGCCGCGGCGCTCAAGGAGACGCACTGGTTCGATCTGCGCGAGTGGACGACGAGCGGCCCGGGCGGCCCGCGCTCGTAACCGCCGCAGCCTCGCTCAGGGCGCCCCTCTCTCTCGCAGCGCGAGAATGTCTGCGAGCGGACGCGTATTGAGCACGTCGAGCGCCGTGGCCCAGCCGCGCCGAGCCGTTGCGACCGCGTTTCGCATGTTGGCGAGGCCGCGCAGCGAGTGGGCATCGGTGGAGCAAACGACCGGCACGCCCGCCTCGACCGCCAGCCGGACGTGTTCGTCACGCAGGTCGAGGCGGTCGGGCAGGCCGTTGATCTCGACCGCCTTCCCGTTCGCCTTCGCCGCCTCGAGGACGGCTTCGATGTCGACCGCGTTCGGCGGCCGGCGGCCGATGTAGCGGCCGGTCGGATGGCTGAGCGCGGAGACGTACGGGTTCTCGAGCCCGGCCAGCGAGCGCGCGGTCAGCTGCGCGCGCGCCCCGCGCTGGCCGCCGTGGATGCTCGCCTGCACCCAGTCGAGCTCGGCGAGCACGTCGTTGGGTAGGTCGAGCTCCCCGTTTGCCAGGATGTCGCACTCGATCCCGGCAAGCAGCCGAAACGGCGCCAGCCGCTCGTTCACCGCGGCGATCTCTTCGGCCTGCCGCCGCACGTCGTCGGCGCCGAGGCCGGGTACCGCCCCGACTGCCGGGGTGTGGTCGCAGATCGCCAGGTACTCGTAGCCGAGCTCACGGGCGGCGAGCCCCATCTCAAAGACGCTCTCGCGGCCGTCGGACCACGTCGTGTGGCAGTGCAGATCGCCGCGGATCTCCCCGAGCGAGACGAGCGGCGGCGGCTCGCCTTGGAAGGGCTGCTCCCGCAGCTCCGGGGGGCAGAAGGGGATCCCGAGCGCGCCGAAGACCGCCTCCTCGTCGCTGGCCTCCGGGAGCGGCTCCAGCGCCGCGACGTACGCCTCCGAGCCCGTGGCCCGCACGAGCGCCGTTCCGAAGCGCGCCCGAGGCGAGACGACGAGCTCGACCGGGATCCCCTCGACCGTGACGCCCGTCGCCCGGTCGTCCCGGCGCTCGAGCAGGGTCACGATCTGCGGCAGGCGCTCGAATCGGTCGAGCAGAGGCTTGGGCCCGTCCGCGCAGGCGACCAGGGCGAGCCGCTCCGAGGAGTCCTTGAAACGCCGTGGGTCGCCGGCGACCTCGGCCCCGAAGGCATCCGCGATCGCCTCGGACAGGGCCCAGGCACGGTTGAGGAGGAGCCCGCGCGGGGGCCGGGGCCGCTCGGCGGCGCGGAGTGCCTCGACGAGCTTCCGCTCCGTCTGGGGCCCGATGCCGGGTACCTCCTGCAGCCGCCCTGCCGCCGCGGCGAGCCGGAATTCCTCCAGCGTCGAGATCCCGAGCGCCCGGCCGACCTCGACCCCTCGTTTCGCCCCGATTCCAAGCAGCCGGCCAAGACCGATCAGCTCGGGTGCGAGCTGGCGCTCGAGCTCCGCGAGCTCGGCGATTTGACCCGTCTCCACGAGCTCGCGGAGTCGGGCCTCGATCCCTGGCCCGATCCCGCGCAGCTCCCGCGCCCGGCCCGCGCGGACGAGTTCCGTTACAGGTGCCGGTGTGGAGCGAATCACCTCGGCGGCCCGCCGGTAGGCCCGAACGGCGTGGTACTGGGCATCTGCCAGCTCGAGCAGCGCCGCAAAGGCATCCAGCCTGTCTGCGAGGGCTGCGTTCTCAGCCATAGCCACCTCGATAGTGTCTTTGCCCGTGCCGACGATCGTGATTCCGTTCCGCGGCCGGGAGGGGAAGCGGCGCCTGCCCGGCGAGCTTCGACGCCCACTCGCCTACGCGATGCTCGCAGACGTCGCCGCCGCGGCTCTCGAGCTCGGCAGGACGCTCGTCGTCACCCCCGAGGCGCTGGAGCTCCCGGTCGAGACGGTTGCCGACCCCGGCCGAGGCCAGGGGGCCGCGGTTGAAGCGGCGCTCTCGGAGGCAGTCGATTCGCCGATCCTCGTCCTCAACGCCGACCTGCCTGCGGTGACGCCCCGCGACCTGCTCGTCCTGCTCGGCTCGATCCCGCCGGCGGGCCTGGCGGTGGCGCCGGCCGCGGACGGGACGACGAACGCGCTCGCCCTCTCGGCCCCGGCGCTCTTTTCGCCGCTCTATGGGCCGGGCAGCGCGGAGCGGTTCCTGGCGCTCGGGCCCTCACGCCGGGTCGAGCTCCCGAATCTCGCCGCTGATGTCGACACGCTCGCCGACCTCGAGGGCCTGGAAGCGAGCCTCGGGCGCCAGACGGCCGCGGCGCTCGAGGCACTCCGAACAGCGGCCCGATGAAGCTGGCGGTCCTCGCCGGCGGCGTCGGCGGCGCCCGCTTCGTGCAAGCCCTGACGGAATTCGTCGACCCCGCCGATGTGACCGTGGTCGCAAACGTCGGCGACGACCTCGAAGTGAGTGGACTGCACGTCTCGCCCGACCTCGACACGCTGCTCTACACGCTCG
>DASUWJ010000101.1:0-2658 GCA_036378475.1 Gaiellaceae bacterium | reverse complement strand
CAGGCCGGGGAAACCCGGCCTGAGTCATTTCTGCGGGAAGATCCGTGCAGGGAGCGCCGTCTAGTCAAGCGACCGGTAACCCGAAGCAAGAGGAGGCGGAAAATGGGCGAGAAGAACGCGGAGTTCAGGTTCGATCCCGAGGACGAGAAGCGGGAAAACGACGAGGACGTCGAGGGCCACCTGAAGAGGGAGCCAGGGCTCCCCCAGCCAGGCCTCCCTCACAGCGATGACGACGATGTCGAGGGGCATGCCGCGCTCCGCCAGCCGGGCATCGGCCCCGAGCCTTCGATCGGCCCCTAGCGACGAAAGCTCTCTAGCGGCACGCTCAGGCCGGGGAAACCCGGCCTGATCCTTTCTAGAAGGAGACGTCGGCGCGGAGCGTCTCGTCGAGCGCGCGTAGCAGGCGCAGCACGGGTTCGCGCCGCTCCTGCTCCAGACCTTCGAGCGTGGAGGCGATCCTCGCAATCACGCCCGCATCGCCGCCGCTCTCGCTCAGGACGGAGCGGGCGTGGCGCGCCCGCTGGAGCAGGTCGAGCGCGATCGCGGCCTGGTTGGCGAAGAGCCCGAGGAGCTCCATCTGGCCGAGCGAGAAGTCGACCTCGGGAGAGCGGTCGAGCACGTTCAGGACGCCGAGCGAGCGCTCCTCATGCAGGAGGGGGACGGACATCATCGCCTCCGGCACGTAGCCCGTGCTCTCGGCCGCCTGGCGGGCCCAGCGAGGATCGTTCTGCAGGTCCTCGATCACGAGCGGCTGCCTGGTCACGAGCACCCAGCCGGCGATGCCCGTGCTCGAGGGAAAGCGGGTGCCGATCAGGTTCTCGGAGCCCGGGCCGGCGACGGCCTCGAAGACGAGCTCGTCGGCGGCCTCGTCGTGCAGGAAGATGGAGGCCGCCTTGGCCGAGAAGATCGCGCGGGCTACCTCGACGATCGACTGCAGGAGCAGCCGGTGCTCCCCCTCGGCGGAGAGGACGCCGGCCGAGACGGCGGCTTGCAGGTTCCTTTCGCTCACTGGCTGCCTCCGACGTTCGACGAGGTCAGGTAGAGCACGTTCTTCAGCTGGAAAGGCGTTAGCGCGGGATGCTTGGCGAGGATCAGGGAGCAGATGCCGCTGATGTGTGGCGTCGCGAAGCTATTCCCCGAGCAGTGGACGCTCGAGCCCCCGAGCCAGGCCAGCTCGACGTTGACGCCACGCGCGAAGAACTCGACCGGCGGCGAGGGGTTCGCGTAGAAGCTGAGCGGGTCCGACTCCTCGTGGCTGCCGACCGAGATCACAGAGGAAAAGCGCCACGGATAGCTCTCGACCGGCATGTTGTGGGCTGAGGCGACGAGCACGCTCCGCCGGAAGTAGGCGCTGTCGGCCAGCTCGTGCAGGACGGAGGCGAACTGCCGCTTGGTGGTCGAGAGGCTCATGTTGATCACGTCGAAACCCTCCGAGATCGACCAGCGGAGGCCCTCGAGGAGCACCCTGCCGCTGCCCTTGAAGCCGGCGCCGAGGACACGCACGCTGTAGAGGCTGCACTCCGGCGCGAGCGCGCGCACGACCCCGGCGCAGGCCGTGCCGTGGCCGCAGAGATCCCCCTCGGTGTCCTCCTCGATCACGATCTCGCCGTCGTCCTTTTTGGTCAGCGCGACCGCCCCCTGGAGCGGGCCGACGAGCGGATGGTCGGCCTGGACGCCGCTGTCCAGGATGCAGACGCGGGTGCCCTCGCCGGTCGAGCCGCCGAAGGCCCACTCGCGGGTGACGCGCTCGGGCCATTCGACCCCGATCCCGATCTTGGCGGATTCCGCGGCCGGCAGGCTCCAGGCCGGCAGGTACTCGTCGAGACTCGGTGCAGGTTCCTGCTCGGCCACCGGCCGATCCTAGTTCGCTCTAGGCAGGCCGGTAGCGCCGGCGCAGCTCGGCGAGGAGCGGCTGGGTCGGCTCGAAGCCTGCCTGCGCCAGCGCCGACTCGAGGTCGGCGATCAGGGCCTGCCGGAACTCGCGGTCGGCCTCCGCGCGCGCGACGATCTCGTCAAGACCCTGGCGGGCAAGCGGCAGCTCCTGCGCCGCTTGCACCCAGGCCGCCGGGGCCGGGGGCAGGGCCGCGATCAGGCCCGCAAGTCTGTCTTCGTCGTACGCGCTCATGCGTTCACCTGTCCACCAGACCGAGTGGCGACTCGATTTCTTCCCTCGAGCTCCTCTTTCAGCTTCACCAGGCAGCGAGAGATGCGGCTGGCGATCGTGCCGGCGGGGAGCTCGAGCGCCTCGCCGATCGTGCGGTAGCTCTCGTCCCGCGCGAAGAACCGGTCGAGGATCTCCCGGCAGTTCTCCGGCAGCCCGGCCATCGCCTCGTGCACGTCGAGCGCCTCGTCGATTCTCGCCAGGGCGTCCTCGTCGGGGTCGGCGGCGAGTGCCGGCTCCTCGCTCGCCTCCTCGCGCGCCCCGGCCCGCAGCAGGTCGACGCAGAGGCGGCGGGTCAGCTGCGCGATCCAGGGCTGGATCGCCTCGTCGCTGCGCAGGCTGTCGAGCCGCTCGTAGACACGGGCGAAGACCTCCTGGAAGACGTCCTCCGCGTCGCTCTCCCCGAGGCGAAAACCCTGGATCGCGATCGCCTGCACGTAGCGCGAGAACCGCTCGACGAGCGCGGCCCAGGCCTCCTGGTCACCCTGACGGCAGCG
>DASUWJ010000100.1:0-11471 GCA_036378475.1 Gaiellaceae bacterium | reverse complement strand
TTCGCCTACCCGACGAGCGGCCACCGCGCCCGAGCGCTCTCCGGCTACCTGCGCTGGTACAACCGACACCGTCCGCACAGCTCGCTCGGCGGCCGACCGCCGATCAGCCGCGTCTCACAGGTCTGTGGGTCCCACAACTAGCCTGCGGTGATGGGGGAACTACGAGAGTTGCAGAACGGCCTCTGGCACTGGGACGAGCCCCATCCGGAGTGGGAGCCGTCGGACGGCGGTCCGGACGGCTGGGGCCCGGACGTTTCGTGCTACGCGATCGACGATGGCAAGCGGCTGCTTCTATTCGACCCGTTGGCGCTGCCAACCGAGCTCGAGGAGCTCGCGGGCAGACGCGAGACCGCGATCCTCATCAGCAACGCCTGGCACGAACGCGACGCGCGCGACCTCGCCGAGCGGCTCCACGCGCAGGTCTTCGTGCCGCCGCCGGACGGCCCCGGCCGGCTGGAAGGGCAGCCGTACGCGGCCGGAGATCGACTGCCGGTCGGCGTGGAGGCGCACCCCGGCACCGAGCCTCCGTTCGACCTCGTGCTCTGGGTTGAGAGCCGCCGAGCGATCGTTCTCGGCGACTCGCTGATCGACAACGGCAGCGGCCTGACGCTCTTTGAGCGCTGGATCCCCGAGGGCCAGACTCGCGAGCAGACTCTCGATCGCCTGCGCCCGCTGCTCGAGCTGCCGATCGAGATCGTGCTCCCGACGCACGGGGCGCCAACCGACCGCGCCGCCCTTGAGCACGCGCTGACCTGAGGCCGCCCCGCACGCGCGCCGGCGCTACCGTGCGACAGTCACACCAGCAAGCGAACCGTTGCTGTCGGTTTTGGAAATCCGCGTGGCCGGCGCAAGCTGAGCGTGCGCTCGGTCAGGCGCCAGGTGGCGCGAGAAGCGCGACCGTCGACGCATCCCCTGTGGTCGGAGGCGCCCGACCCTCACTCCGGATCACGCTGCGATCTTCTTCAGCACCTCGTCGATGCGTGCGAAGCCGCTCTTCGCGCCCGCTTCGACGCCGTACTGCATCGTCGCGTCGCGCTCTACGGTCGTGTCGAATCGCATCGTCTGCGTCAGCTTCGTCCGCTCGCCGAGGTCCTCGAACTCGAGCGTCTGCAGATGGTTTTGGAAGGTCTGCACGAGGCGTGCGGGCGGATCGACCTCCCGGAACTCTCCTTCGACGGGGCCGTGAGCGGTGCGGAATCGGTAGGTGCCGCCGGGACGGACGTCCATCTCCTCGACGACAGTGCCGTCGCCCCACCATTCGGGGATCAGCTGGGGATCCGTCCAGACCGAAAAGACGTGCGGGCGTGGCGCGTCGAAGATCCGCTCGACGCGGATCTCGAGCTCGTTCGGGGTGGTGACGGTAGTGGTATTCATCGTGCTCCTTCTGTGTGTTTCCACGACTGGGCGCACCGGTTGAGACCTTGCGCCGGCTCCGTCCTCAGCTCACCGCCTTCTTCACCAGGGCGCTGATCTTGGCCTCGTCGGCTTTGGTCAGCTCCTTGAGCGCGTAGGCGACCGGCCACATGGAGCCTTGGTCGAGATTCGCGCTGTCGTTGAAGCCGAGCATCGCGTAGCGCTCTTTGAACTTCCCGGCGTTGCGGAAGAAGCAAACGACCTTGCCGTCCTTCGCGTACGCGGGCATGCCGTACCAGGTCTTCGGCAAGAGCTCGGGGGCGCTGGCTTGCATGATCGCGTGAACTCGTTCACCGATCGCGCGGTCGTGTGGCGACATCGCCTTGATCGCCGCGCGCAGGGCGCTCTCCCCATCGGCGGCAGACTTGAGCTCTCGGGCACGGGCTTTCATCGCCGCTTTCTCCTCGGCCGTGAACCCTTCTTTCTTGGTGGTGGCTTTCGAGGGTTGCGCCTTACCCTTCTTCGCGGTGGTGCTCATCGCGCTCCTTTCGTTCGTTCGACGACCTGTGCGAAGCGATCGAGCCGCTGCAGCCACGTGCTGATGCCCTCGAAGGCGTAGGGCACGAGCGTGCACCTGCGGACACGTCCGATCTTCTCGGTGGTGACGAGCTCCGCGTCCTCGAGCAGCCGGATGTGCTTCTTCATCCCGGTCAGCGACATCCTGAAGGGCTCGGCGAGCTCGCTGATCGTCGCGCTGCCGACGCCGAGCCGCTCGAGCACTGCGCGGCGGGTCGGGTCGGCGAGGGCTGCGAAGGCGCGGTCGACGGTCGTCGTATACTGAACCATAGAGTTCAGTATTGCAGATACGACCGAGCGGGGCAAATCGAAGCCCGGTGAACTCGTCGAGACCTCCCCTTTATGCGGAAACTAGGCGCGTGGGAGCGGGCTCGGCTCACTCTGTCGCGAGTTCTTGACGCCGAGCTAGGGACGGTCTACTTCGGGTACTCGTCTTTTCGGTAGCTGACGGTTGCTTCGGGCTCCGGCTTCGGCGTGCGCTCGAGCAGGAAGCTGAAGAACGGCGCCACGAACGGGTCCGGGGCGGTGACGGTATAGGTGTGGTAGACGGTCCCGTTCTCGCGCGCGAACGCGATGTAGCCCGGGGCCTCGCGGATCCCGTCCTTGAGCTCGGCGCCGACCTGCCTCGACCAGAACTCGAGCCATTCCGGCGGGTTGTCGACCATCTCTTTGACCTGGGGGATCACCTCAGCCTGCTCCTCGGTCAGCGCGAGGCCGAAGTCGAACGCGAAATCACTTCCGTAGGTCGAGACGTAGGGGAAACGCCAGCCCATCCGCTTCTTGTAGGCGACGAGCCGCTCGATCGGAGCGCGCGAGAAGCAGATCATCGTCACGTCCCGGTTGTTCAGGTGAACGAGCGTCCCGTCGAACTCATCGGCGAGGCTCGTGCAACCCGGGCACGCGCCGAGCTCGTAGTCGGGCCCGTACATGATGTTGTAGGCGAGTAGCTGCGAGCGACCGTCGAAGAGCTCGGCGAGTGACTGCCTTCCCTCCTCGGTGTCGAACTCGTAATCCTTCTCCACCGGAACCCACGGGAGCTCACGGCGCTTGCGCTTGATCTCCTCGTTGCCTTCTGCCTGCTCGGCCTCGAGCTTCGCGAGCTCGTCGCGCGCAGCCTGCCACTCCTCGCGGGTTCCGATCTTGTGCTCGGGCATCTCAGCTCCTTCTCTCGCGGTCGAATGCTCAGTGGTCGATCGAATCGACCGACCTGGTATGGAATCAACGAATTAGACCCTCGGTGGGGCCGAAACTCATCGGCCTGCACGGGCTTCCCTCCCCTCGTGCCAGTTCGACGGTTGATCGACGTAGCCGCCGGGCCATCGGTGGCTGCCTTCGGCCCTTTCAACCGGGGCGAATCGGAGATGCCATCTTCACGCTGGTGCTTCCGGTTTCGGCAGCGAGGCGACGGAGCCGCCAAGGCCGCGGCCTGAAGCTGCGGCGCGAGGACGAGCGTCTCGTTCCTTGCCGGCGGTTGCCGACAAGCTCCCTCTGTGGCACTAATGCCAGAGCTAGTAGGGCGAGAGCCGACTGAACGATCGACGGCGAGCTCGCAGCGACCGCAGAAGCGTCACGGCAGTGACCCATTTCCTCACGCATAACGGCCTGCCGATCCTGTTCCTCGCGGTAATGCTGGAGTCATTCGGGGTTCCCTTGCCTGGCGAGACGGCGCTGATTGCTTTCGGCGTTCTCGCAGCGAAGGGCGACTATTCGATCGCCGTCGTGATCGCGATCGCCGCGGCGGCGGCGATCGTGGGCGACAACCTCGGCTACTGGTTGATCGGGCGCCTTGGCGGACGAGAGTTGGTGCGCCGCTGGCATTGGCTCGGCCGCTACGCGGATCGCGTCCTGCCACGCGCGGAGGCACTGATGGAACGCTACGGGGCCAAGGCCGTCTTCTTTGGCCGCTTCGTCTCCGTCCTACGCTACACCGTGGCCTGGGTCGCGGGTCTCTCGCTGATGAGCTGGCCGCGGTTCCTGGTCTGGAACGCGGCGGGCGGGATCGCCTGGGCGACCGCGGTCGGCGTCGTCGCCTTCTACGGCGGCCAGGCTGCAGCGAGCGCGATCAGCCGCTACGGCTTGTTTGCAGCGGCAGGGATCGTTCTCGGAGCCGCCGTCGGCATCCTCATCGGCAGGCGAGTTCGCCGCCGCCTCGGGCAGCGACTCGGCGGTTAGACGAGCACACCGAAAGCCGATCGCCCCAGGCGGCACCGAAGCAGCGACGAACCGACTTACTTGGGACGGCGTGCGAGCACGAAGGCCGGCGGTCTGCCCACGGGGTCGCGCGCGGGGATCCGGTCGTCGGCACTCGAGTGACCGTCAACGAGCTCGGCGTCACGCGTCGCGAGCGTCGTGTAGCGGCCGCCGGCGGCGATCAGATCGTCATGCTGGCCGGATTCGACGAGACGGCCGTGATCGAGCACGATGATCTGGTCCGCATCGCGGACGGTCGAGAGCCTGTGCGCGATCGCGATCGTGGTCCGCCCTTCCGAGAGCCGTGCGAGCGCCTCCTGGACAAGCCGCTCGGTTTCGGTGTCCAGTGAGCTCGTCGCCTCGTCCAGGACGAGGATCGGCGGATTCCGGAGGATCGTGCGGGCAATCGCGATCCGCTGCTTCTCCCCGCCCGAGAAGCGGTAGCCGCGCTCGCCGACGACCGTGTCGTAGCCCTCGGGAAGTGCGGCGATCAGCTGGTGAATCCGGGCCGCCTCGGCGGCCGCTTCGATCTCCTCGTCGCTCGCTTCCGGCTTGGCGAAGCGCAGGTTCTCCCGCACCGAGGCGTGGAAGAGATACGTCTCCTGCGAGACGACACCGACGAGGTCGCTGAGCGCAGCGAAGCTCAGCTCGCGGATGTCGACCCCGCCGATCGTGATCCTGCCCCGGCTGACGTCGTACAGGCGTGCCGTCAGGTAGCCAAGCGTCGTCTTGCCCGAGCCCGTCTCCCCGACGAGGGCGGTCGTCGTGCCCGCCTCGACCGTGAAAGAGACGTCCTCGAGCGTCCAGTCCTCGTCGTAGCGAAACCAGACATGGTCGAAGACGACGTCGCCTGCGCGCCCGACCGTGAGGGCGTCCGTCTTTTCCTCGATGTCGATCGGCTGGTCGAGGTATTCGAAGATGCGGTCGAAGAGCGCGAGCGAGGTCTGCACATCGAGGCCGACGCCGAGGAGCGAGCCGACCGGGAAAAAGAGCCGCGTCTGGAGCGTCGTGAAGGCGACGAGCGTCGGGATCGAGACCGCGTGCGAGCCGTGCGCGAGCGCCAACCCGCCGAACCAGTAGACCGCGGCCGGCATGATCGCGAAGCTCGTCTGAATCGACGCCATCACCCAGCGTCCGGCCATCCGCTGGCGCACCTCGAGGTCGGCCAGGCGCAGCGAGTCGGCCTCGAAGCGATCGGCGAGCTCGCCCCCGCGTCCCATCGTCTTCCCGAGCAGGATCCCCGAGACCGAGAGCGACTCCTGGACGAGGCTCGAGATGTCGGCGAGGGTCTCCTGCGTCGTCTTCGCGATCCGGCGGCGCTCGTTGCCGACGCGGCGGGTCAGCAGGACGAACACCGGCAGCAGCGCGAACGCGAACAGGGCCAGCTTCCAGTTCAGGAGCGCCATCCCGACCATCGTCGCGCCGACCGTTGTCACGCTCGAGGCGATCGAGGTGGCCGTGTTCGTAACGACGTTCTGCACGCCGCCGATGTCGTTCGAGATCCTCGACTGCACTTCTCCCGTGCGCGTGCGGGTGAAGAAGGCGAGCGAGAGGCGCTGTAGGTGCCGGAAGACCGCAGCGCGCAGGTCGTGCATGACGCGCTGGCCGACCTGGTTCGAGAGCAGCGTCTGGATCACCCCGAGCACACCTGTCGCGATCGCGATCGCGATCATTCCCCCGGCGTTCAGCGAGAGCGAGCCGGTGTTGTGCCGAACGATCGCCTCCAGCACGCGCCGAAGCAGAAAGGCCGGCACGACGCCGAGCCCCGCCGAAGCGACGATCAGCGCGAGTACACCGCCCAGCCGCAGCTTGTACGGAGCGAAGAGCCGCCCGATCCGGCGCAGGTTCGCCCGCCGTACGACCGGGTCGGCCGGCCGCTCGGGTGGCGTCTCGGAGGAGTGAAAGAACATGCCCATCGCGAACCAGAGTACGTCGCCGACCCTGGTTGAGGCGCGCGGGCGGGCCGGGGCCCGCAGGGCCAACGTGGTATCTAGCCTCATGGCACGTGGGGGCATCGACCTGGGCGGCACCAAGATCGAGGCCGTCGTGATCGATGCCAAGGACCGGGTCCTCGGCCAGGCGCGACAAACGACCCCGACTGATGGCGGCCCGGCCGGCGTCGCCGCGGCGCTCGTGAGCGCGCTGCGCGCGGCCGCGCGTGATTCGACCGTACCGCTCGAGGAATTTGCCGGCGTCGGAGTCGGCTCGCCCGGAAGTGTGGACGCGGGAACGGGAACGGTCGCCAACGCGCGCAACCTGCCCGACTGGGAGGCCTCGTTCCCTCTAGCGGAGACACTCGAGCGGGAGCTCGGCGTCCCGGTATGCCTCGGCAATGATGTCGGCGTCGCGGTCGAGGCAGAGACGGCCCTCGGAGCCGGACGGCCCTACCGCAACCTCCTCGGGCTCTGGTGGGGCACCGGGGTCGGCGGCGCGATCGTGATCGACCGCCAACGCTGGCTCGGCCGCGGTGCCGCGGGGGAGATCGGCCATACCGTCGTCAAGCTGAACGGGGCCCGATGTCCATGCGCAGGCGCGGTTGTCTGGAGGCGTATGCGGGGCGAAACGCGCTCGAGCTGCGGGCCAGGCGCGCGCACAAGCGCGGTGTCAAGACCGCCCTGTTCAAGCTGATGGAAAAGCACGGCCACACGCGGCTGACCAGTTCGGTCTGGCAGGAGGCGCTCGAGCACAAGGACAGCCTCGCCGAGCGCCTGATCGAGCGTGCAGTCCGCGCCCTCGGTGCGGGAGCGGCCTCGGCGATCAATTTGCTCGATGTCGAGGCGCTCGTGATCGGGGGCGGCCTCGGTGAACGCCTGGGTGAGGCGATGTGCGAGCGGATCCGGCAGGCGATGCTCCCGCACCTGTTCGTCTCCGAGCGCCCGCCCGACGTGCGCCTGGCCGAACTGGGCGACCTCGGCGGTGCGATCGGGGCCGCCCGCCTAATCCGCGTTCCCTGACGTTCCCTGACGCGAGGGGGCCGACCCGCTGCCCGCACCAGCGCTCGGGCTAAGAAGAGCGTTGCGCGGGGAAACACTCGTCGCACGCGCCGCGGAGGACGAGCTCATGGCCTGCGACCGAGTACCCGGTCCTGCCTTCGACCTGCCGGAGCGCTCGCTCGAGCTGCTCGTCGGCGAAGGCCTCGACCTTGCCGCAGTCCTCGCAGACGAGGTGATGGTGATGTTCGCCGCCGGTGTGGAGCGGCTCGAAGCGGGCGATTCCGGCACCGATGTCGATTCGCTGCAGAAAGCCGTCTCGACTCAGCTGCTCAAGCGTCCGGTAGATGCTCGCGATTCCGACGCGGTGGCCCTCCTTGCGAAGCTGGTCGAAGAGCTCCTGGGCCGTGAGACAGCAGTGCTGGCGGCCGAGCGCTTCGACGATCGCCCGGCGAGCTCTCCCGTCCCGGTGCCCCTTGGCCCGCAGCGAGCGGAGCGTCGCCTCCGCCCACGAATCCGTCGCGCTCTTCTCGCTCATCGCGCTAACGGTAGCGATTTCTCGATAGCTGGAATGAGTATCGTTAGCATATACTCATGCTGTCGTGAACGCCCGCCTAGTCTCCAAGCTGGTCCTGGCCCTGGCGCTGACTGCGCTGATCGGCCTCTCGAGCGGCTGCGCCTCGGGGAGCAAGGCCCCTGGTGGTCACGGCCTGGAGGTGGTCGCGGCCGAGAACTTCTGGGGCAGCATCGCCGCCCAGCTCGGGGGTATCAAGGTGCACGCCACGAGTGTGATCACAAACCCGGCCACCGATCCCCACTCATACGAGCCGAGCGCGCCCGACGGCCGCGCGTTCGCCGGCGCGAAGCTCGTGATCGTGGACGGGGTCGGCTACGACCCCTGGGCATCGAAGCTCGTCGCCGCCAACCCAGTCGCCGGGCGGGTCGTTCTGACGGTCGGCGACCTCGTCGGGATCAAGCCTGGTGGCAACCCCCATCGGTGGTACTCCCCGGGAAACGTGCACCAGGTGATCGGTGAGATCGCCCGCGATTACGCGAAGCTCGATCCCAAGGACGCGGCCTACTTCCGCCGCCAGCAGGCGCTCTTCGAGACCCGGGGTCTCGCCCGTTATAAGCAGCTGATTGCGACGATCAGGCGCAGGTACGGCGGGGTGCCGGTGGGCGCCTCCGAAAGCATCTTCGCCCCCCTCGCCCAGGCACTCGGACTGAGGCTGCTGACGCCCTACTCCTTCCTGAAGGCGATCAGCGAAGGCACTGAGCCGACGGCCGCCGAGCTGACGACGGTCGACAGCCAGATCGCGAGCCGGCAGATCAAGGTCTGGGTCTTCAACAGCCAAAACAGCACCCCCGACGTCAAGCGGATCACCGATGCCGCGCGCAGGCGGCGCATCCCGGTGACGACGATCACCGAGACGCTGCAGCCCCCCTCCGCCCGCTTCCAGGACTGGCAGGCGAGTCAGCTAGAGGCGTTGATGCGCGCGCTCGCGCACGCGACGGGGCGATGAGGAGGGAGGGGCCGGCGGCTGCCGCCACCGCCACCGGCCAGGGTCGAGGCACCGCGGAGCAAGGTCCGGAGCCGACGAGCGGCCGAGACGCGCGCCGGCCGGAGGCGGTCAGCTTCGAGCACGCCTCGGTTCGCCTCGGCGGTAGGACGATCCTGCACGACGTCTCCCTGAGCATCGCCGGCGGCGAGTTCGTAGCGATGCTCGGGCCGAACGGGGCCGGCAAGTCGACGCTCGTCAAGGCGATGCTCGGACTGCTGCCGCTCGCCGCCGGACGCGCGGCGATCCTCGGCCAGCCGGCCGGCGAGCCGAACGCCCGCATCGGCTACCTGCCGCAGCGGCGTAACTTCGATTCGGGCACCCGGATCCGCGGCGTCGACCTCGTTCGGCTCGGCCTCGAGGGCGCCCGCTGGGGACTGCCTCTACCAGGATTGCCGAGCCAGAGAAGGAACGCCAGGCGGGTCGCCGAGGTGATCGAGCTCGTCGGCGCTGGCGACTACGCGCGGGAGCCGATCGGCCAGCTCTCCGGGGGCGAGCAGCAGCGACTCCTGATCGCGCAGGCGCTCGTGCGCAGTCCGGAGCTGCTGCTGCTCGACGAACCGCTTGACAGCCTCGACCTCGCCAGCCAGGCCGGCGTCGCGGCGCTCGTGCGCCGGATCTGCCGCGACGAGGGGGTCGCGGTCCTGCTCGTCGCGCACGACATCAACCCGATTCTTGGCTTCCTCGACCGAGTGATCTACGTCGCCGGAGGCGGCGCGGTCGAAGGCCGCCCGCAGGAGGTGATCACGGGCGAGACCCTGAGCCGGCTCTTCGGCGCACCGATCGAGGTGCTGCGGGCCTCCGACGGACGGCTGGTCGTCGTCGGCCAGCCGGAGGCGCCCTTCGTGCACGGCGACCGTCATGCCTGAGGCCGCCCTCTTCCAGGGCCTCTCCTGGAACCTCTCGAGCGACCTGCAGCAGCTCTTCTCCTACCCGTTCATGGTCAACGCCCTCGAGGCGGGCACGATCGTCGCGGTGATGGCGGGACTGACCGGCTGGTTCATGGTCCTGCGCCGACAGACCTTCGCCGGCCACACGCTTTCGGTGATCGCGTTCCCCGGCGCCGCAGCCGCGAGCCTGGCCGGACTGCCTGTGGCCGCCGGCTACTTCAGCTTCTGCGGCCTCGGCGCGCTCACGCTGGCCGGGATCGCCGGCTCGCGCCGAAGCCTGAGCTCCGAGTCGGCGGCAATCGGATCCGTGCAGGCACTTGCGCTCGGGCTCGGCTTCCTGTTCGTCAGCCTCTACCGGGGGATCCTGAACGGGGTCAACTCGCTGCTGTTCGGCACGTTTCTCGGAATCACGCGCCAGCAGGTGGGCGTGCTCCTCGCCGTCGCGGCGCTCACCGTCCTCATCCTCGCCCTGGCCGCTCGGCCCCTCTTTTTCGCCTCCATCGATGCCGACGTCGCGAGAGCCAGCGGCGTGCCGGTGCGCCTGCTCGGCCTCGGCTTCCTGCTCGTTCTCGGCCTCTCGGTCGCCGAAACGAGCCAGATCACCGGCGCGCTCCTCGTGTTCGCGCTGCTCGTGACCCCCGCCGCCACGGCCCACGAGCTGACGGCCCGACCGGCGCTCGGGATCCTGCTCTCGATCGCCTTCGCACTCGGCGTCACCTGGCTGGGACTCGCGCTCGCCTACTTCTCGGTCTATCCGGTCGGCTTCTACATCACCTCGCTCTCGTTCGCGCTCTACGTGCTCGTTCGGCTCGCGCGCCAGCTCCGAGGCCGCTCGCAGCGCGGCCGGCCGGCCGCCCTCGAGGCCGCCTGATGCTCGCCCACGAGTTCATCCGCAATGCGCTCGTCGCCGGCACCTTCGTCGGGCTCGCCTGCGGCCTGAGCGGCTATTTCGTCGTCCTGCGCGCGCAGGTCTTCGCCGGCGACGCTCTCAGCCACATTGCCTTCACCGGCGCGCTGGCCGCCGCGATCCTCGGCGTCAACATCGTCGCCGGCCTGTTCGCCACCACGATCGTCGGCGGCATCCTGATCGGCGCACTCGGAGAGCGGGCGCGCGCGGACGACGTCACGATCGGCTCGCTGTTCGCCTGGACGCTCGGCCTCGGCGTCCTCTTCCTCTCGATCTTCACCACCCAGCGAAGCGCCGGGAACGGCACCGCAGGCGTCCGCGTCCTCTTCGGTTCGATCTTGAGCCTCAGCACCCGAGACGTCGAGATCTCGGTCAGTCTCGCGGCAATCGCCAGCCTCGTCCTGCTGGCGATCGCGAGGCCACTGCTTTTCGCCTCCCTCGACACCGCTGTTGCCGCCGCCCAGGGCGTCCCGGTCCGCGCGCTCGGCCTCGGGTTTCTCGCTATGCTCGGGCTCGTGGCCGCGGAGGCGAGCCAGGCGGTCGGCGCCCTCCTTCTCCTCGGACTGCTTGCCGCACCCGCGGGAGCTGCCCAGCGCCTCACTCCCAATCCCTACCGCGGCCTCCTGCTCTCCGCCGCCTTCTCGGTCGGGTCCGTCTGGGCGGGCCTGACGCTGAGCTACGTCTTTCCGAGCCTCCCGCCGAGCTCGATGATCATCGGCACCGCCGTCGGCATCTACGCGCTCGCCCTTGCCGCCGACTCCGCGCGCGAGCTCCGCTACCGCCGTTCCGCTCTTGCCGTGCCTGCTGGTCAGAGGGGGCGCTGAGCCCCGATCAGCCGCCGAACCCCGGTCCCTCAGCCAGCGACCAAGCCGGAACGGCGCCCGAGTCCTCCAGGCATGATCGGCCGGTGCCGCCCCTCGTGCAGGCTGCTCTGAACGGCTCGCGTACCAAGGCCGAGCATCCCGCAATTCCGAGGACGCCGGCCGAGCTCGCCGCCGAGGCGGCCGCAGCGGTGGCGGCCGGCGCTCGGACGCTTCACCTGCATGCCTACGACGCCGACCGGGTC
>DASUWJ010000099.1:0-2014 GCA_036378475.1 Gaiellaceae bacterium | reverse complement strand
CTGCTCTGCGCCGACGAGGTGATCACCGGCTTCGGGAGGATCGGCCACTTCTTCGCCTCCGAGCGCTACGACGTCCTCCCGGACATCGTCACCTGCGCCAAGGGCCTGTCGTCGGCGTACGCCTCGATCGGAGCCGTCGTGACGACAGACAAGGTGATGGAGCCTTTCCTCGAGGGCACGTCGATGTTCACCCACGGGATCACCTTCGGCGGCCACCCGGTGATGGCGGCGATCGCGCTCAAGAATCTCGAGATCATGCGCCGCGAACGGATCGTCGAGGGCGTCCGCGAACGCGAGCAGCTGTACCGCTCGAAGCTCGCGCAGCTTCTCGAGCTCCCGATCGCGGGCGACCTGCGCGGGGCGGGCTGCTTCTACGCGCTCGAGCTCGTCAAGAACAAGGAGACACGTGAGACCTTCGGCGACGAGGAGTCCGAAGAGCTCCTGCGGAACTTCCTCTCGCCCGAGTTGTTTGAGCGAGGCCTGATCTGCCGCGCCGACGACCGCGGCGATCCCGTCGTGCAGATCTCGCCGCCCCTGATCGCGGGCGCCGCCGAGTTCGACGAGATCGTGGGGACGCTCGGCGACGTCTTGCAGGAGGCGTGGGCAAGGATCGAGCACTGAGCGCCGAGCCGGGAGCTCCCTGGTGGCCCGAGGAGGCGCCCCCGGCCGAGCCGCAGCCAGCGCTCGCAGGCGAGCTCGAGGCCGACGTCGCGATCGTCGGCGGCGGCTACACCGGGCTCTGGACGGCGCTCGCCCTCCACGAGCTCGAGCCCGCGGCGATGATCGTGGTCCTCGAAGCCTCCGAGTGCGGGCAGGGGCCGAGTGGCCGGAACGGCGGCTTTCTCCACGGCTACTGGTCGGCACTCGACCGGCTTCGCCACTCCTTCGGTGACGGCGGAGCGCTCGCGGTCGCGGGCGCCGCCTCGGCGATCATCCCCGGCGTCCGGGAGTTCGCGAAGCGGCGCTCCGCCGACGTCTGGCTGCGGGAGGCGCCGATGCTCCGGGTCTCCGCGGCGCCGGCGCAGGACGAGGCGCTCGAGCACTCCGTCGCGACCGCACGGGAGCTCGGGGTCGAGGAGGAAGCGCTGCCTCTGAGTCCCGACGAGGTGGCCGAGCACTGCTCCTCACCGCGTTTTCGCCGGGGTGTCCTCTATCGCGAGGGAGCCACCGTCCAGCCGGCGCGGCTCCTCCGGGCCGCGCGGGCGGCGGCGCTCGAGGATGGCGTCGTCCTGCACGAGCGGACGCCGGTGGAACGGCTGCGCCGGGGCTCGCCGAACGTGCTCGAGACTCCGGCCGGGAGGGTGCGTGCCGGAGCCGTCGTCGTCGCGACAAACGCGGCCGCGGCCAGCTGGCGTCCGCTCGTGCGGTGGCTGACCGTGTTCGGCTCCTACGTCGTCCTGACCGAGCCCGTGCCGGAGCTGCTCGAAGAGATCAACTGGACGAAGGGGGAGTCGATCATCGACGGGCGCATGTTCCTGCACTACTTCCGGACGACGAACGACGGCCGCGTGCTGATGGGCAGCGGCTCGGGCCCGATCGGCCGGGGCGGGCGGATCGACGGTCGCTTCCGCTCCGACCGTGCCTCGGCCGGCCGCGCCGAGGCGGGCCTGCGCCTCCTGCTGCCGGGACTCGCCGAGGCGAAGATCGAGCGGGCATGGGGCGGTCCGATCGACGTCTCGGCCGACCACTTCCCCCTGTTCGGGACGGTGCCGGGCACGACCATCCACTACGGCGCCGGGTACTCGGGCAACGGGGTCGGGCCGAGCTGGCTCGGCGGCCGAATCCTCGCCCGTCTGGCCCTCGGGATCGAGGACGAGCTGACGAGCCTGCCGCTCGTCAACCGCCGCGTCAGGCCGTTGCCGCCGGAGCCGCTGAAGGGGCTCGGCGGAGCGCTGATCCGGGGCGCCGCCCTGCGCGTCGAGGAGGCCGAGGAGGCCGGCCGGAGCGCGGCGCCGCCGCTTCGCGCCGTCGCGGCCCTGCCGCGCGTGCTCGGCCTACGCGTCGGAACCCGTTA
>DASUWJ010000098.1:0-24958 GCA_036378475.1 Gaiellaceae bacterium | reverse complement strand
CGAGCTGCAACGGATGACCCGCCGCTACACGAGCGAGATCATCAACGAGATCGGCCCCGAGAAGGACATCCCGGCGCCCGACGTCGGCACCGATCCCTCGGTGATGGCCTGGATCTTCGACACCTACTCGATGAACAAGGGCCACTCCGTGCTCGGCGTCGTCACCGGCAAGCCGCTCAACGTCGGCGGCTCGCTGGGCCGGCTCGAGGCGACGGCGCACGGGGCGCTCTACTGCATCCAGGAGGCGATCCGCAAGCGGGGGCTCTCGATCGAGGGACTGCGGGTCGCGGTGCAGGGGTTCGGCAACGTGGGCAGCTTCCTGGCCAAGTTCCTGGCCGAGCAGGGCGCGACCGTGATCGCCGTCTCGGACTCCCGGGGCGGGATCTACGCTGAGTCCGGGCTCGACCTGGGGGCCGTGTTGGCGCACAAGCAGGAGACCGGTGCGCTCGGGGGATTCAGAGGAGCCGATGCGATCTCGAACGAGGAGCTCCTGCTGCTCGACTGTGACGTCTTGGCGCCCTGCGCGCTCGAGCAGGTGATCACGCGGGAGAACGCCGATCAGGTGAAGGCGAAGATCGTCGCCGAGGGCGCCAACGGGCCCGTGACTCCGGCGGCGGACGAGATCTTGGACGAGCGCGGCATCCTGATCCTGCCGGACGTGCTCGCCAATGCCGGCGGCGTCGTCGTCTCCTACTTCGAGTGGGTGCAGGGCCTGCAGGAGTACTTCTGGAAAGAGGACGAGATCAACTCGAAGCTGCGAGACATCACGACCCGGGCCTTCAACGAGACCTGGCGCACCTCGGAGGAGCGCAAGACGAGCATGCGGCTCGCCGCGTACGGCCTCGCGGTGCGGCGGGTCGCCGACGCGACGATCACGCGTGGGCTCTACCCCTAGGGTCGTCCTCTACGGGGCGAGCGGCTGCCACCTCTGCGAGCGGGCGAAGGAGCAGCTCAGCACGCTGCGCGAGGAGCTCGGCTTCGAGCTCGAGGAGATCGCGATCGACGGCGACCGGGAGCTCGAGGGCCGCTACCGCGAGCTCGTCCCCCTCGTCGAGATCGAGGGCGAGCGGGTAGCCACCTACTACGTGCAGCCGGAGCCCTTCCGGCGCAAGCTCGCGGCCGCACAAGCGCGGGGGGCGAGGCCGAGTTTGTGACAGCCAAACGCGGGGTGGGGAGCGGAATTGGCACAATGCTCGTGCGGTGTTACAAACTTCGCAGCCAGTCGAGGTGCAAACCGACCGTCTCGGAGTTGGGGTCGCCGCTCGACTCAGCCGCTACCTGCAGGTCCTGACCCAGTCGAAGAAGATGGGCAAGGACCGGATCTCCTCGCAGGAGATCGCCGACTACACGAACATCAACGCGACCCAGATCCGCCGCGACCTCTCGGCCTTCGGGAAGTTCGGCAAGCGGGGGGTGGGCTACAACATCGATTCCCTGCTCGGGGAGATCCGGAAGATCCTGCGTACGCAGGGCCAGCACAACGTGGCCCTCGTCGGGGCCGGCCGTCTCGGTCAGGCGATCGCCAGCTCGTCGATCTTCGCCGAGCACGGGATCAACATCGCGGCGATCTTCGACACCGACCCCAAGAAGGTCGGGCGCCAGATCGGCTCGATGACGATCAGCGACTACCGGCAGCTCGGCTCGGCCGTCTCGGAGAAGAACATCATCGTCGGCGTGCTGGCCGTGCCGGCCGCGAGCGCCCAGGACGTCGCCGACGAGCTCGTCGCCGCGGGCGTGAAGATCATCTTCAACTACTCGGAAGCCCTGCTCGACGTGCCTCACGACGTGCAGGTGCACACGTCGAACCCCGCCGTCGAGCTTCTGCACGCGCTCTACTTCCACCTGACCTAGCAGCCCGGGGCAAGATCGTTCCGTGCGGATCGTCCTCTGGCACGGCTACCTGCTCGGCGGAACGGGTTCGAATGTGTACACCCGCGCGCTCGCGCGTGCCTGGGCGCGGGCGGGACACAAGGTCGTCGTCCTCTGCCAGGAGCGCCATCCGGAGGCATTCGCGCTCGAGGGAGCGCGGGTCGTCCGGCCCGAGCTGCCGCAAGCGCTGCTGCCGGTCTTCGTGCTCGACCGCTACGAGGGACTCCGGCCGCGCCTACTGCAGGAGCTGAGCGAGACCGAGCGGGAGCGCTACGTGGAGGCGAACGCCGAGGCGGTTCGGGCCGAGCTCCCCGCCGACCTCGTCTTCGCCAACCACGTGCTGCTCGGCGGTCCGGTCGGCGCTGCCGCCGGAGCGCCGTTCGCCGTCAAGGCGCACGGCTCGGAGCTCGAGTACTCGATGCGCGGCAACGAGGAGCTGTCTGCGTGGGGCCGGCGATCGCTCCGGCGCGCCGAGGCGACCTTCGTCGGCTCGGCCCATATCCGCTCGGTACTCGAGGAGGTAGTCGGCCACGTTGAGCGCGTGCACGAGGTGCCTCCCGGGGTCGATGTCGAGGAGTTCGTTCCCGAGGAGCCGGAGCGCGCCCTGGGCGCCTTGCTGGCAGAGCTTCGCGGCGACCCCGACAACGAAGGCAATGCCGAGGAGCGTCTCCCGGACACGGGCAACGCCGAGCGACTCGAACGCTGGTTCGAAGCCGACGAGCCGACGGTGCTCTACTTCGGCAAGCTGCTTCACAACAAGGGCGTCCACGTGCTCTTCCAGGCCCTGCGCGAGACAGGCGCGCGCGCGCTCGTGGTCGGCTTCGGCGACTACCGCGCCGAGCTCGAGCGGACCGCCCCCGAGCGAACCCTCTTCACGGGGCCGCTCGAGCATCGCCACCTGGTGCACCTGGTGCCGCTCTGCCAGGTAACCGTCGTGCCCTCGATCTTCCCCGAGGCCTTCGGGATGGTCGCGGCGGAGGCGGCCGCCGGCGGCTCGTTGCCACTCGTCGCCCGTCACTCGGGTCTCGCCGAGATCGCCCAGGGCCTCGAGGCCGAATATCCGGCGGCAGCTCGCGAGCTGACGAGTTTTGCGAGCGGCGACGCCAGCGACTTAGCCGAGAAGCTTCGGCGTCTGCTCGCACTCTCGGCCGCCGAGCACCGGCAGCTTTCGGCAGCCGCCCGCCGCGCCGTCGTCGAGCGCTGGAGCTGGGAGCGGGTCGCCGGTCGCCTCCTCCAACCCTTCAACAAATAAAGTTGCGACCGCGATGGGCGATACGCAACGGCTGAGCCCCGAGGAGCAGCTCCGCGCCGCCCGGGAGGTCTTCGACAGCGCGCAGGACTTCACGCTGGCGGTCGAGGAGGAGTTCGCGGTCCTCGATCCGGAGACGCTCGGGCTGGTCAGCCGCTTCGAGGAGCTCCAGGCCGCCGCGCAGGGGACACCGCTCGAGGAGCACCTGGTTGGCGAGCTGATCTCGTCCGAGGTCGAGATTCGGACCGGGCGCTGCGAGGGCTTCGCCGAGGCGGCCGCGAAGCTCGGCGAGCGCCGTAGCCAG
Source organism: Gaiellaceae bacterium (assembly GCA_036378475.1). Lineage (GTDB taxonomy): Bacteria > Actinomycetota > Thermoleophilia > Gaiellales > Gaiellaceae > 13-2-20CM-68-14. Next base: position 21,536 of record DASUWJ010000098.1, on the reverse strand, counting down.
CTCGACGAACTGGCCGGCGGCCTCGGTATCGCGCTCGCCGCCGTCGGTACGCATCCCTGGAGCCCCTGGCAAGAGCAGCGAATCATCGACACGCCCCATTACCGCCGCAACGACGAGCTGCTCCGCTACGTCGTCTGGCGAAACAACAGCTTCGGGCTCCACCTGCACGTCGGCATCCGGGGCGCAGACCGGGCGATCGCGGTCTGCAACGCCCTGCGGAACTACCTGCCGGAGCTCCTGGCGGTCTCCGCGAGCTCGACCTTCGTGGAGGGCGTGTACACGTACCTGCATTCCGCCCGGACGGAGATCTTCACGCGCATGTTCCCGCGCTGCGGCGTGCCCGATGCCTACGCGGGCTGGCCGGGCTACGAGGACTACGTGCGCTTCCTCTATACGACGGGCTCGATCAGCGAGCACACCCAGATCTGGTGGAGCGTCCGCCCGCATCTCGCGTTTCCCACGGTCGAGATCAGGATCTGCGACGCCCAGCCCGACCTCGAGGAGGCGCGCTCGCTGACGGCGCTCTGTTATTCGCTGACGGCGCGGATCGCACGCGCGCTCGATGAGGGCGAGCCCCTTCCGGACTACCCCCACCGGCTGATCGAGGAGAACTTCTGGCGCGCGATCCGCCACGGGCTGAGCGGGGAGTTGATCGAGCTCGGAAGCGGTGAGGTTCGCCCGGCGCGAGCCCATCTCGAGCGGCTGCTCGAGTGGGTTTCGCCGCTCGCGGCGGAGCTCGGAGCGGCGACCTATCTGTCGATCCCCGCCGCAAACTCGGCCGAGCGCCAGATCGCCGAGCACGAGGAGGGCGCGACGATGGAGGAGATCTACGCCGGCCTCGTCCGGCGAGGGGAGCCGGTACGTGGCTGAGGCCGAGCCTCCCAAGCAGCCGAGCGCCGATGAGCAGAAGCTGATCGAGGAGCTGCAGGCAGAGCTCGGCCGCCTGAAGGTCTCCGACCTGCTGCTGCAGACGGTCTACACGATCTCCTCGCTCGGCTACCACCGCCTGAGCGGCGAGAACAAGGATCTCGAGCAGGCGCGTCTGGCGATCGAGGCGTTGAAGGCCCTCCTGCCAGTCTTGCAGGGGGCCGTCCCCGCCGAGGCGGAGCGCGATTTCAACCAGGTGCTCGTCAACATGCAGCTCGCTTACGCCTCGGCGGCGGCCGAGGGCGGCACGTCCTAGCGCCCGGATTCGCGGTTCGCGGTCCGGGCGGCTGCTTCCAAGCGTCCCGCGAACCACCGGTTGCTTTCCTCGCCGCGTCGTGCTCTCTACTACTTAGATAGGCCTAGTTTTCGTACGAGAAACTTGCTAGAAGTTGGCGGCGGCCTGGGAGGGGAATGCGGCGAGTCTTGCAAGCGACGACGATCGTGGTTGCTGCCGCGGCGGCGGCCTCGATCACGACCGGGAACGCGAGTGCCCTAACCCCGATCGCGAAGATCCTGCCGTTTCCAAGGCCGCTCGCCGCGTCTGTCTCCTCGACTGCGACCCTCAGCTACTACGGCGGCCCCGTGCTCGCCTACAGCGAGAACACGCTCGTCCAATGGGGCGCGAGCGGGCACTCGGCGGCCCTGGTCACGGCCGCCAACAGCTTCCTCAGCGACGTCGCGGCTTCCGGCAGCCAGGATCCCTACAACGTCGCACTCGAATATGCCACCCAAGGCAGGCGCGGCATCGTCGACGGCTCGAGCTCGAACCAGCCACTCAGCAACACGAGCCGGTTCCTCGGAGAGCGGACGATCACGCCCTCCAACACCTCGACCAACCTACTTAACAGCCAGGTCGCGAACGAGCTGATCGCGCAGATCGCAGCGGGTCATCTGCCCGCGCCACGCAGTGCTTTCAACGGGCCGGTGAGCGAGTACTACGTCATGTTCCCCGCCGCGGTCAGCATCTGTTTCGACAACAACGGTGCCTGTTCAGATGTGCAGTTTTGCGCCTATCACTACACCGCGAAATACACGAGCGGCGGCGTCACGACGCCGTTCGCGTACACGGTGTTACCGGAGAGCACGCCGCTCAACCCCGGCTGTGGCGGGGGCCCGGCCATTAACAACCTGACCTCGATGACAAGCCACGAGATGACGGAGTCGATCACTGACTCGGAAGTCGGTATACCGCTTACTTTTGCGCCGCCCCTCGCCTGGTACGACCCCAACACCACCGACCTGAACGGCGGCGGCGAAATCGGGGACATCTGCAACGGGCAGGACACCACGGTCACGCTTGGCACCGACCTGTGGACGGTCCAGAAGGAGTGGAGCAACTCACTGGCCGCCTGCGTTGGCTCAAACGCAAACCTTCATCCCATCGCGGCGAATTTCGTCACGGTGCCGACCGGAGCCCCAGTCAGCTTTGACGCGAGCGGCTCGTCGACGACGAACGGCGACCATGCCTTTGCAAGCTATGCCTGGGACTTCGGCGACGGCTCCGCCAACGGATCGGGCGTCTCTCCCACGCATCAGTACGCGGCCCCCGGCACCTACCTGGTGGCGATGATCGCGACCGACACGAGCCACATCAGCGGTGCGAAGTTCCTCGACGTGACGGTGCGCAATCTCACGGTCGCAACGTCCGGATCCGGTTCCGTCACGAGCTCGCCGGCTGCGATCAACTGCGGCTTGATCTGTTCGAAGAACTTCCTGGACGGAACGAATGTGACCCTGACCGAGCATCCTGCCGCGGGTCAGACCTTCGTTCGCTGGAGTGGTTCGTGCTCGGGAACTGCGACGACCTGCGTCGTCACGATGAGCGCCGCCAGGAACGTAACCGCGACCTTCGCGGCCTCGCCGCCGCCGCCTCCGCCTCCGCCTCCGCCGCCTCCGCCGCCGCCGCCACCTCCGCCGCCGCCGCCACCTCCGCCTCCGCCGCCGCCTCCGCCGCCGCCGCCGCCTCCGCCGCCTCCGCCGCCACCTCCGCCTCCGCCATCACCCCCGCCACCTCCGCCTCCGCCTCCGCCACGGCGTTCGCCACCTCCGGTGAAGAAACGGCCGGCGCGGGTGGCGATGTGCCACGAGGGCCGGACGGTCAAGGTGTTGAAGTCAAAGGCGAAGAAGGACCTGAGGCACGGCTACAAGCTCGGAGCCTGTCGGAAGCCGAAGAAGCGCTGATCGCCGCGATTTCCGTCGCAGGGGCCGGCCCCTGTGATAGAAACTGCGCCGCGCCGAGGGGAACTCGGCGCTGACTTTGTGAGGGAGGCTGATTGAGCGGGTTTTTCCACCATCACACGGTGCTGTTTGCGCTCCTTTGCGCGGGCGTCGCGATCGGCTTCGGCGTCGGCTTGACCGTGTGGGTCCTCCGCCAGCCGGCGGGCAGCGAGCGGATGCGCGAGATCAGCCGCGCGGTGCAGGAGGGAGCGGCTGCCTACCTGCGTCGGCAGTACCTGACGATCGCGGGCGTCGCGATCGTGCCCTTCCTCCTGCTCGGCTTCTACCACAAGCTCGGTTGGGGCCCGGCCGTCGGGTTCTTGATCGGTGCCCTCCTCTCGGCGGCGGCCGGCTTCATCGGCATGAACGTCGCCGTCCGCTCAAATGTCCGGACAGCCGAGGCCGCCCGCAGCGGAGTGAAGTCCGCGCTGAACGTCGCCTTTCGCGCGGGCTCGGTCACGGGACTACTCGTCGTGGGGCTCGGACTGCTCGGCGTCGCCGGCTACTACGGCATCCTCACGAGCTGGCTGAACAAGTCTCAGGACGCCGCGATCCGTGACCTGGTCGGGCTGGCCTTCGGCGGCTCGCTGATCTCCGTCTTCGCCCGTCTCGGCGGCGGTATCTACACGAAGGCCGCCGACGTCGGCGCCGACCTCGTCGGCAAGATCGAGGCCGGGATCCCCGAGGACGATCCCCGCAACCCGGCCGTGATCGCGGACAACGTGGGCGACAACGTCGGCGACTGTGCCGGCATGGCGGCCGATCTGTTCGAGACCTACGCGGTGACGGCAGTCGCGGTGATGCTGCTCGGCCTGAGCCTTCCGCTCCACGGCCGGCTGCCGGTCTATCCGCTCGCGATCGGTGGCGTCTCGATCCTGGCCTCGGTGATCGGCGTCTTCTTCGCGCGAATCGCCCGCCGCGGCTCGATCATGAATGCGCTCTACAAGGCGGTGCTCGTTGCGACGGTGCTCTCGGCGCTCGGCTTCATCCCGGTCACGATCGCCTTCCACAAGGGCACCGGCTACACGTTCTCTGATCTCTACATCTCGGCGCTCGTCGGCCTCGTCGTCACGTTCCTCCTTGTCGCGATCACCGAGTTCTATACCGGCAGCCGTTGGCGGCCCGTGAAGTCGATCTCGCGCGCCTCGCAGACCGGCCACGCCACGAACATCATCGAGGGCCTGGCGGTTGGGATGCAGGCGACGGCCGCGCCGGTGATCGTGATCGCGACCGGGATCCTGGTCGCCCACCACTTCGCCGGTCTCTACGGGATCGGGGTCGCCGTGATGGCCCAGCTCTCGATGACGGGGCTGATCGTCGCGCTCGACGCCTACGGCCCCGTGACCGACAACGCCGGCGGCATCGCCGAGATGGCCGACCTGCCGGAGTCGGTGCGGGCGATCACCGATCCGCTGGACGCGGTCGGAAACACGACCAAGGCGGTCACGAAGGGGTACGCGATCGGCTCCGCCGCGCTGGCGGCGCTCGTCCTCTTCGACAGCTACCACAGTGAGCTCAGCCGCCAAGGCCTCGCGGGCGTCACCTTCGCGCTCGACGACGCCTGGGTGGTCGCCGGGCTCTTCATCGGCGGCCTGATGCCTTTCCTGTTTGCCTCGCTCGCGATGGAGGCGGTCGGCCGGGTGGGCGGGCAGGTGGTGACCGAGGTTCGGCGCCAGTTCCGCGAGCTTCCCGGGATCATGGAGGGCACCGCGCGTCCCGAATATGGCCGCGCGATCGACATCGTCACCGGCTCGGCGATCAAGAGCATGATGCTTCCGGCCCTGATCCCGATCGCGTTCCCGATCATCGTCGGGCTGATCAACGCGCGGATGCTCGGCGGCCTGCTGATTGGCACGATCGTGACGGGGCTCTTCCTCGCGATCGCGATGACCTCGGGCGGTGGGGCCTGGGACAACGCGAAGAAGCTGATCGAGGACGGGGCCTACGGCGGCAAGGGCTCAGAGGCGCACGCGGCGGCGGTCACGGGCGACACGGTCGGCGATCCCTACAAGGACACGGCGGGGCCCGCGATCAACCCGATGATCAAGATCACCAACATCGTCGCGATCCTGATCATTCCGCTGCTCGTCTCGATCCACGGCTGACGCCGCTGAGGCGAGCCCCTCCCGGAGCACCGCGATCGGGGCGAGCCGGCGCCGCGACCATCACGCGGCTGGGCGCATGCCTGAGCACGAAGTCGATCCGGCGGTCGAAGATCGGGGCCCGTCCCCGTCGCGAGGCTCCGAGCACGATGATCTCGGCCTGCCGGCGCTCTGCCTCCTCGACGATCGCCCGGCCTGCGTTTCGGGTCCGCTCGAGACGGGTGATAGTCCGCACGCCGTACAGCTCGCCGATCGCCCGCGCACGGTCGAGCAGCCGGTCGCTCTCTTCCCCGCTTCGCACATCGACCTCGTCGAGGGATTGCTCGAGCGGGATCTCGAGCGCGGTAACCGCAACGACCGTCGCCCCTCGCTCGGCTGCCAGGCGGCAGGCGACGTCCATGGCCTCGAACGAGACCTCGTCGTCGAAGATCGGAACGACGATCCGGCGGTACTCGAGCGCGAGCGCCGCGCCGACTGCGACCGGGGCTCGGACGGTTGCCCGCAGCGGCTCGTGGACGACGCGCAGCCGGTAGACGACGTAGCTGGTAAACCCGACGACCAGCCAGCCAAAACCGACCCAGCGCGTGGTCGGCCGCTGAACGACGACGACGAGCCAGGCCGCGGCGGTGCCGCCGAATCCGAAGAGCGCAAAGAGCGGCCAGTCGATGCCACGGAAGCGAAGGTTCGGCCAGGACTTGACGACGAGCTCGGAGTCCGGGAAGCGATAGCGGAGTCCGATCAGGGCCGCATTGGCAATCGCGAACGACAACATCGCCCCGAACGAGTACATCGTCCCGAGGAAGTCGATCCGTCCGGGCAAGAGCGTCAGGATCGAGAGCAGGCCGGAGAAAAAGATCAGCGACAGCCAGGGCGTCTTGAAGCGTGGATGCAGCCGCCGCAGCCGCTCCGGGAGCTGGCGATAGCTCGACATCGCATAGGTGATCCGGCTCGAGCCGATCACACCGGCGTTCGCGGCGATGATCAGGATCGTCCCGGCGAGGACGCCCACGTAGTACCGCAGGACACTCAACGGCAGGCCGTGCAGACCGATGTTGTTGACGATCCCGAGCACCGGATCATTGGCGTAGCCGTGCGGCGGATTGAGGCCGAGAATCGTCTCGTAGCGGCCGCCGATCCGATGCACCGGCAGCGCCATCAGCGCGATCGCCGGCAGCGTCAGGTAGATCGTGAAGACGGCGCCCGCGACGAAGCGGTAGGCGCCCGGCACGTCGTGCGCTGGGTCGCGGGTCTCCTCCGCGAGGTTGGAGATCGTCTCCATCCCCGTGTAAGCGATCATTGCGATCGGGATCGCGAGGAAGAACTGGCTCCAGGTCGGGGCGAGCCCGAAATGCACGCCGGCTGCCAGGATGTGCGGCTTGAAGATCAGGGCCGCTCCGAGCCCGACCAGGAGCACCTGCGTCGAGAAGTCGATCAGCGCCAGGACGACGTTCAACTTGACGGCCTCGCGGATGCCGAGGATGTTGATCGTGACGAGCACGGCGATCACGACCGCGCCGCCGACGATGTCCCAGGGATTCGTTCGCAGCGGCGCCCAGAAGACCGACAGGTAGTGCGGCACGAAGAAGGCCGAGATCGAGATCGTGACCACGTAGTTGAGCATCTGCGCCCACGCGGCCCCGAAGGAGAAAACCTCGTTGAACGTGTGCCGGGCGAAGCTCGAGGAGCCGCCCGCTTCGGGGAAGCGGACCGTGCCCTCCGCGTAGGTCGCGGCCGTCGCGAGGAAGAAGAGCCCGGCGATCACGAAGACGACAGGCGTCAGTCCGAGCGCGAACGAGGCGGTCAGGCCGAGGGCGTAGTAGATCGAGGAGCCGACATCGCCGTAGGCGGTCGAGAAGAGCGCCGGCACGCCGAGCACGCGCTCGAGGCCCTGCTGGCGCCGCCGTCGCGTTGCTGCCCGCAGGGGCGCCGGTGGTGCGATCTCGGCCATCTTCCGACGCTAGGCCGAGGCCGCTCAACCACGGCTCAAGATCGCGGCTAGCCGCTCAGGAAAGGCTCAAGATCGGGGCGCGACCGGGTTGACGAGCCGGTAGCCGGCGCCGGGCTCCGTCAGGAGGTAGCGGGGCCGGGCCGGATCGGGCTCGAGTTTTCGCCGCAGCTGCGAGACGTAGACGTGCAAGTAGTGCGACTCCTCGTCGTAGGCGGGCCCCCAGACCTCGCGCAGGATCACAGGGTGGGTGAGGAGCTTGCCCTCGTTTTGGGCGAACAGGCGCAGGAGGCTGTACTCGTTCGGAGTCAGCGAGACCTGCCTGCCGGCGATCGAGACGGCGCGCTTGTCGAGATCGAGCACGAGCTCGCCGATCTCGAGCACCGGGCCGCCGTCCGGGGCCGCGCGTCGAAGCGCCGCCCGTAGCCGCGCGAGCAGCTCGTCCGTGCCGAACGGCTTCGTGACGTAGTCGTCCGCTCCGGCGTCCAGGGCCTCAACCTTCTCGGTCTCCTCGCCGACCGCGGAGAGGACGAGAATCGGCGCCTTCGACCAGCCGCGGAGCTCGCGGCAGACATCCGTGCCGCGCCGGTCGGGGAGCACGAGGTCGAGGATCACCGCCTCGGGCGGCCGAAGCGCCGCGCTTCGCAACGCCTCCTCGCCGGTGGCGGCGGTGGCCACGTCGTAGCCGGCACCACTCAGCGTCGCCCGCAGCGCTCGCAGGATGTGTGGCTCGTCGTCGACGACGAGGACGCGGGTACGTCTCATGCGACCGCCCCGACGTGCGCTCGGGCGGCGGGGAGCGCGAGCAGGAAGCTGCCCCCGGCTGTGCTCGGCTCGGCCCAGAGGCGTCCACCGTTGGCCTGCGCGAAGCCACGAGCGATCGAAAGCCCGAGCCCGGTGCCGCCATTCGCGCCGTGCTCGAACGGCTGGAAGATGCGCTCCGTCTCGCCGACTGCCAGGCCGGGGCCGCGGTCGAGAACCCGGACGAGCACCTCACCGTTCGCTTGTTCTGCCACGACATCTACGGGCTGGCCGTCCGAGAATTTGAGCGCGTTCTCGAGCAGGTTGACGAGCACGCGTTCGAGCTGTGTCCCGTCGACTCGCACCGGGGGTAGGCCGGTGGCGGTGAAGCGGACGCGCTCCGAGCCGGGGCCGACGGCGTCCAGGACGCGGGCGAGCAGGCCATCAACCGTCCAGAGCTCGGGCCGCGGCGTGACCGCCCCGGCCTCGAGCCGGGAGAGGTCGAGCAGATTGAGCACTAGCCGCTCGAGCCGCCTCGCCTCGAGCCGGATCGTCTCGAGCAGATCGTCCCGCTCCGGACCCGCAAGCGCCAGCGAGCCGCTCTGCAGGGCCTCGGTTGCCGCGCGGATCGAGGTCAGCGGCGAGCGGAGATCGTGGCTGACCGCGCGGAGGACCGCCGTCTTCGCCTGGTCGCTCCTGCGCAGCGCCTCGGCCTCGACCGCCGCCCGGCCCAGCCGCTCGGTCTCCTCCGCCCGGCGCCGCGAGACCGCCGCGAGCTCGCTGACGACGACGGCCGTCACGAGGTAGACGGTCAGCGCGACCCAGTTCTCCGAATCGCGGAGCGCGAGGGTATGGACGGGCGGCAGAAAGAAGAAATTGAACGCAAGCATGCTGGCGAGCGAAACGGGGATCGCGTAGCGGAGTCCCCAGAGGACGGCCACGGGGAGGACGGCGAAGACGTAGAGGACGCCGAGGCTGAGAACCGGCGCGACCGGCCGCAGGGCGAAGACGGCGCCGGTGACGAGTGTGACCGCGAACAGGCTGACCGCGGCCCGCGCGGATGAGCTCGAGACGTGCTCCACGAGGAGAGGATAGGTCTGCCGCGGGCGAAAGTAGAGTCCGCCCAGCATGCCGCGGCGCAGGCGCCAGCAAGGTCTCGAGCGGGTGCTCGGCACGCCGGCGCTCTTTGCGACCGCCTACGGCAACGTGGGCTCCTCGATCTACTACGCCCTCGGCCTCGTCGCCGGGATCGCGCTGGGCCTGACGCCGCTCGTCTTCGTGATCAGCGGGCTGATCTTCGCCGCCACTGCGGCGACGTACGCCGAGGGGACCGTCCGCTTCCCCGAGGCAGGCGGCTCCTCGAGCTTCGCCCGCCACGCCTTCGACGAGCTGGTCTCGTTCACGGCGGCGTGGGCGCAGATGCTCAACTACGTGATCACGATCGCCATCTCGGCGTTCTTCGTGCCCCACTACCTCTCGATCTTCTGGCCCCCGCTGCGGACGAATCCGTGGGACATCGTCGGCGGCGCGGTCGTGATCGTCCTGCTCGTGTCGCTGAACATCGTCGGCATCAGGGAGGCCGCGCGGCTGAACATCTTCCTCGCTGTCGTCGACTTCGCCACGCAGTTGATGCTCGTCCTGATCGGCTTCGCGCTCATCTTCAGCCCGCACACGGTGTTCTCGGCGAACCTGCACTGGGGTCTCGCGCCGAGCTGGTCGAGTTTCTTCCTCGCGATCCCGATCGCGATGATCGCCTACACCGGCATCGAGACGGTCTCCAATCTCGCCGAGGAGGCGCGCGACCCGCCCCGAGACATCCCCCGCTCGATCACCTGGGTGGCAGGCGCAGTCTTCGCGATCTACTTCACGCTGCCGCTGATCGCGCTCTCGGCACTGCCCGTTCGGCACGTCGGCGGCAAGTACCAGACCGCACTCGGCCTGCCGCCGCAGAAGCACGGCTTCGCGAACGATCCGGTGCTCGGTCTCGTCGAGCACCTCGGCCTGCACGGCACGGTCTTGAGTGCGGCGAAGATCTACGTCGGGCTGCTCGCCGCCACGATCCTCTTCATCGCGACGAACGCGGGGGTGATCGGCGCCTCGCGGATCACCTATGCGATGGCGAGCTACCGCCAGCTGCCCGAGATCTTTAGGCGGCTACACCCGCGCTTCAAGACGCCCTGGCTCTCGTTGGTCGTCTTTGCCGGGTTGATCTCGCTCGCGGTGCTCCTGCCCGGCCAGACGAATTTTCTCGGTGACATGTACGCGTTCGGGGCGATGCTCTCGTTCACGATCGCGCACGCGGCGGTGATCGCGCTCCGCGTGACGCGCCGCGAGCGGGAGATGCGGTTTCGGGCGAGGCCGAACCTGCAGCTCGGCTCGGTCAGCTGGCCGCTGTTCGCTGTCTTCGGCGGCCTCGGCACCGCCGCGGCCTGGATCGTCGTCGTGCTCCAGAAACCGGCGGCGCGCTGGGTCGGCCTGGGCTGGATCGCTCTCGGCCTGATCGCCTACACGCTCTACCGCCGTTACGTGGTCAAGGCTCCCATGCGCGAGACGGTGCACGCACCGATCCTGATCGGACCGGCGGTCGCGCTCGAGTACCGCAGCATCCTCGTTCCGGTCAAGCCCGGCCGAGAGTCCGAGGAGGCGATCGACTTCGCCTGCCGGCTCGCCACCGAGCGAGGCGCGTCGATCGCCGCCGTCAGCGTGGTGACGGTGCCGCTCGAACTGCCGCTCGACGCCGAGCTGCCGGAGGCCGAGGCGGCCGCGGACGAGGTGCTCGATGCCGCGGTCGCGATCGGCGAGCTCTACGGCGTCAGCGTCGTCGGCCGGCTGCTCCGGGCGCGGAGTCCCGGCCGCGCGATCGTCCGGGAAGCCGAGCGGCGAGGAACGGAGATCATCGTGATCGGCGCCCCGCGTGCCGCCAGGCCGAAGCGGACGATCTTCAGCGAGACGGTCGACTACGTGCTCAAGAACGCGCCCTGCCGGGTGATGGTCGCGGCGGGGCGGAAGGCCGCATGAGCCTCTATCGCAGCGCGACGGCGCTCTTCGCGATCGCGTTCCTCGGGATTGGGGTCGCGCTGATCACGGTCACCGCGGCTCGCGGCGGCGGCCTCGTCGGCTACCTGCTGGGCGTGCTGTTCGTCGCGCTCGGGGTGGGGAGGCTCTACCTGCTCCGCGTGCGCGGGCGCACCGGCGGGCGCTGAGGCCGCCGCATCCGCGGGCTTGGGCGAGGGCGCCGCCCGCCGTCGGCTGGCCTGCGGGGAGCGCCGCCTGCGGGCTTAAGCTGAGCCCATGGCGCGGAAGCTTCCCCGTTTGCAGCGGGTGCTCACGGGGCCCGCCCTCTTCTCGATCGCCTACGGCGAGATCGCCTCCTCGATCTACTTCGCGCTCGGGATCATCGCCTTCCACGCCCTCGGGTTCACCCCCGCGGTCCTGCTCGCCACGGGGGCGCTCTTCCTGCTCGTCTCGCTCTCCTACGCCGAGGGGACGGCCGCGATCCGCGAGACGGGCGGCGCGGCGACGTTCGTTCGGATCGCCTTCAACGACCTGTGGGGGTTCATCACCGGGTGGGCGCTCTTCCTCGACTACCTGATCGTGATCGCCCTCTCCGCCCTGTACGTGCCGCACTACGCGGCCGCGGCCCTCTTCACGAGCATCCAGAAGCCCTGGGACGTCGTGCTCGGCTGTGCGGTGATCGCGGGAATCGCCGCCTACAGGCTGCTGCGGAACCGGCGCCTCTTTCGCTTCGCCTTCGCCGTCGCGCTCGTCGACATGGCGACGCAGCTGCTCCTGGTCGTGCTCGGGCTGGCGCTCCTCTTCTCGCCGCACGCGCTGGCGCGTGGGACCTCGCTCGGCTCGAATCCGAACTGGCACTCGATCGCCTTCGCACTGCCGCTCGCGATGCTGGCCTACACCGGTCTCGAGACGGTGGCCAACCTGAGCGAAGAGGCGCGGCGTCCCGGGCGCGACCTGCCGCGCAGCCTGTTCGGGGCGGTCGGCTTCGTCGTCGTCCTCTATGCCGCGATCGCGGTCGTGGGGCTCTCCGCCTTCCCCGCCAAGGGTGGAACCGTGCTCGGCAGCACGTGGGCGCGGGCGCCGCTGATGGGAATCGTCTCGCGGCTGCGCGGCCACCTGCCGGACTTCCTGGGGGCACCACTGCAGGTGTTCGTCGGCACCTCGGGGGCGTTGATCTTGCTGACCGCGGCCGCGACCTCGATCGCCGGTTTCGGGCGGCTCGCCTATTCGCTCGGCGAGCATGGCCAGCTGCCGCGGGTCTTCGGCCGCTTGAGCCGACGGACGATCGTCGCTCCGCAGTCGATCGTCGCGGCGGCCGGGATCGCGATCGCCGGCCTGGCAGCCACGAGCGCCCTCAAGCACCCGGTCTTCTTCCTCGCGAGCCTCTACAGCTTCGGCGTGCTGCTCGCTTTCACCGCGGCCCAGTTGGCCGTGATCAAGCTGCGCCTGAGCCACCCGGAGAAGCGCCGCCCCTACCGCGTGCCGCTGACGGTGCGGGGGATTCCGCTCCCCTCGGCGCTCGGAGCGGCGCTGACCGCGATCGTATGGGTTCTGGCGCTCGCGACCCATGCGGGGGCCCGCTACGGCGGCCCCGCCTGGCTCCTCGGAGGCCTGGTCGTGTACGCGCTCGTCCGCCGGCAGCGGGGCGAGGGTCTGCGCGAGCGCGTGATCTCGGCGGACGAGCACACCGGGCTGACGGAAGCTCAGTACTCGCGGATCCTCGTGCCGATGAAGCTCGGTTTGATCGGCGAGGAGATGATCGCGACCGCGGTCAAGCTCGCCCAGGAGAGCGGGGCTTCGGTCGAGGCGCTGTACGTGATCCGGGTGCCGCTGGAAAAGCCGCTCGAGGCGGAGCTCTTGGAGGAGGAGGAGCGCGCGGCGGCGTCCCTCGCGGAGGCGCAGATTCTCGGCGCCGACCACGGTGTCCAGGTGAATGGCGAGATCGTCCGCGCCCGCGCGATCGGAGCCGCGATCGTCGACGAGGCGAGGCGCAAAGATGTCGACCTGATCGTGCTCGGCTCCTCGCCACGCTGGCGGCGGCAGTCCCGCTTCTTCTCGCCGACGGTCGAGTACGTCCTCAAAAAGGCGCCCTGCGAGGTGCTCGTGGTCGCCTTCCCGCAGGGAGTGATTGAAGAAGAAGCCGAGGAGCCAGCGACGGCTCCTACCCAGCCCAGGTGGTGCTTTCCCGACCTCGGGCACTGAGCTAAGGTGAGCGTGTGAAGGCTCTCGTGATCGGCTGCGGCCGCGTGGGCTCGAACGTGGCGCTCCAGCTCGCCGAGGAAGGCTGGGAGGTGACCGCCGTCGACGAGAAGGAGGACGCGCTCACCCGGCTCGGCGAGAACTGGCGAGGTGGCTTCGTCCTCGGGCACGGCATGGACGTCGACGTCCTGCGCGCGGCGGGAATCGAGGACGCCGACGCGGTCGTCGTCGCCACCGACGGCGACAACACGAACATCGTGATTGCGCAGGTGGCGATGAAGCGCTTCGACAACCAGTGCGTCGTCGTCCGCGTGCTCGACCCGGCGCGGGCCCACTTCTACCGCGACCTCGGGCTCCGTACGATCAGTCCGACCGAGACGGCGATCAGCGAGCTGCTCGACGCCGCCCGGGCCTGCGAGATCCTGCCCCGCGAGCCGGTCGCGCCCTAGCAGCCGATGTACGTCCTGATCGCCGGCGGGGGCAAGATCGGCGCGAATCTCGCGCGCAGTCTCCTTCGCGACGGACACGGTCACGAGGTGACCCTGATCGAACAGCGCCGGGATCGCTACGAGCAGCTCGAGCGCGAGTTCGAGCACCAGGTGCAGGCCGGGGACGCGACCGAGATCCACGTGCTCGAGCGGGCCGGGATCGCGAGGCCGCCCGACGTCGTCGTCGCGGTCACGGGCGACGACGAGGACAACCTGATCATCTGCCAGCTCGCCCGCGAGAAGTACGGCGCGAAGAAGGTTGTCGCGCGCGTGAACGACCCGCGAAACCAGGCCCACTTCGACCTGCTCGGGATCTCGGCGACCGTCTCGGCGACCGCGAGCATCATGGCGCTGATCGAGCACGAGGTGCCCGAGCACGACCTGATCCACCTGCTCGAGCTGCGCAAGGAGAACCTGGAGATCGTCGAGGTGCAGATCGACCGGAGCGCGCCCGCCGCGGGCAAGCGGGTCGAGAAGCTCAAGCTTCCCGAGGGCTCGCGCCTGATCTCGATCACCCGGAACGGCAAGTCCGAGATCGCGATCGGCTCGACCGAGCTCCAGCCCGGCGATCAGGTGCTCGCGATCCTGCAGCCCGGCAAGGAAGACGAGCTGCGCCGGGTTCTGCTCAAGGCCTAATGAGCGAACTTCCCCCAGTGCGGTTACCCTGGGGAGAGTGGTTCGCGCCCGGCTCAGTGCCGCCTCGCTCCTAGCCGCCGCGGCCAGCCTCGCGGGGCTGATCGGCGTCATCTCCGCGCTGACGCCGGCCTTCGCCTCCCGCTACGACTTCGTCCGCGGCGTGCTGCCGCCCGGCGTGCCGGAGACGGCGCGCGTGCTCGCGCTCGCGTTCGGGCTCGGGCTGATCTGGCTCTCGAGGTCGCTGGCGCGCCGCAAGCGTCGGGCCTGGCAGCTCGCCGTCGCGCTCGTCGCGGCCTCGGCCGCCGCGCATCTCGCCAAGGGCCTCGACTTCGAGGAGGCCTCGATCAGCCTGCTCGTGCTCGCCGCGCTCTGGCGCTACCGGGACCGGTTCTCGGCCCCCGGCGACCGGGAATCCGTGCGACCGCTCGCCCAGGCCGTCCTCGCGCTCGGCCTCGTCGCGCTGATGATGTTCCTGCGGGTCTGGACGAGGACCGGCCCGATGGCCGATCTCCTCGAGGACGGTCTCGCGCTCCTCGCCGGCGGCCTGGGAGTCCGCGCGCTCTACCTCTGGCTGAAGCCGGTCGCGCATCGCGTCCGCCAGACGCCGCGCGAGCGCGAGCAGGCGACGTTGCTCATCGAGCGCTGCGGGCACGAAAGCCTCTGCTACTTCGCTCTGCGCCGGGACAAGAGCTACTTCTTCTCTCCGACCGGCCGCTCGTTCCTCGCCTACAAGGTCGTGAACGGCACCGCGCTCGTCAGCGGCGACCCGATCGGTGAGCAGCCGGAGCTCAGGGATCTCGTCGGCGAGTTCCGGCGGATCGCCCAGGCGCGCGGCTGGCGGGTCGCGATCGTTGGCGCAAGCGAGGAGCGGCTGCCGCTCTACCGCTCGCTCGGGCTGCGCTCGATCTACCTGGGCGACGAGGCCGTCGTCCTGCCCGCAAAATTCTCCCTTGACGGCCGCAAGATCCGCAAGGTGCGCCAGTCGGTGGCGCGCCTCGACCGGGCGGGATACAGCGTCCGGATCGTCTCCGGCCCCGAGGTCGAGCCCGGCCTGCGCAAACAACTGCAGGTGGTCTCCAACGAGTGGCGCGGCCGCTGGCCAGAGCGTGGCTTTGCGATGGCGATGGACATGCTCTTCGAGCACGAGGACTCGATGATCGCGATCGCCACTGACCAAGACGGCGCCGTCGGCGGCTTCGTGCAGCTGGTGCCCGCGCCTGCGAGTGGCGGCTGGTCGCTCGCGACGATGCGGCGGCGTCACGAGACGCCGAACGGGCTGATGGAGTTCCTGCTCGTGCGCGTGGTCGAGTGGGCAAAAGAGCGGGGGGTCGAGGAGGTGTCGTTGAATTTCGCGGTCTTCGGCGAGATCCTCAGGGCCGGGCCGGGCGCCCCGCTGCACCGCCGCGCGCTGCGCGCGGTCCTGCTGCGGCTCGACCGAATCTTCCAGCTCGAACGCCTGCAGAGCTTCAGCGAGAAGTTCTTCCCGACCTGGAAGCCGCGCTACATCTGCGTCGAGCGGCTGGCGGACTTCCCACTCGTCGGGCTTGCGTTCCTGCACGCGGAGTCGCTGCTGACTCCGCCAGGGCCGTGGGTGTCCGATCTCGATCTCGCGAACCGCTGACCCGCTCTCTTTGAGTTCTCTGGGCCTCTCGTGGGCCCCACGGCGACCTGCACGCCGCTTGGGTTGCCGCCCACGGGCAGCAGCTTTCCGGCACCCTTTCAAGGTGCTTGCCCGGATTTTTGTCCTGAGTGTGGGAATCGTCGTCCTCGCCGCTGGTGGCGGGGCGGCGCTCGGAAGGCCTGCGGCCGAACTTGGCGGCGACTGGACCCGGTTCGGTTACGACGCCGCTCGGCACGATGCGGGACCCGCCCAGACTGGGATCACGGCTGCGAACGTGCGCCGCTTGCGGCGGCAGCGCGTCCTCGTCGGTGGGACGGTCGACGCCTCGCCGATCTATCTGCGCGGAGTCGTCGTGCGAGGCCGGGTGCACGATGTCTTCTTCGTCACGACCTCCTACGGCAGGACGATTGCGGTCGACGCGGCGAGTGGCGCGATCCTCTGGCGCTTCACGCCCCGCGGCTATTCCTCGTGGGCCGGGACGGATCGGATCACAAACTCCTCTCCCGTCGCCGACCCGAATCGCCTCTTCATCTACGCTGCCTCACCGGACGGCGTGCTGCACAAGCTGTCGGTGGCGGCCGGTGCGGAGGCTCCCGGCTGGCCGGTTCGGGTCACGCTTCTGCCCCAGCTCGAGAAGATCGCGACCTCGCTCAACTACTCCCGCGGGCTGGTTCTCGTTGGGACCGGCGGCTACATCGGCGACGCGCCGCCCTATCAGGGCCACCTGGTCGCGGTCAGCGCCGGCAAGGGCCGGATCGTGCATGTCTGGAACTCCCTCTGCTCGAACCTGCACCGGCTGATCGCACCCAGCAGCTGCCCGGAGAGCGGCTCGGCGATCTGGGCCCGCGCTGGCGTCGTCGTCGAGGCGGGCACGGGAGACCTGCTCGTCGCAACCGGGAACGGCCGCTTCGACGGCAGGCGCTACTGGGGCGACAGCGTACTCAAGCTGACGCCGAGCGGATCCCGTCTGCTCCGAAACTGGACGCCGACGAACTCCGCCAGCCTCGCCGCCGGCGATGTCGATCTCGGCAGTACGGCGCCGGCCCTGCTCGGGCACGGTCTCGCCGTCCAGGGCGGCAAGGACGGCAAGCTGCGGCTGCTCAGCCTCGCGCGCCTCGGGGGTCGCCTGGGCGCGGCCGGCGGCGAGCTGCAGACCGTCGCCGCTCCGGGTGGCACGGACGTCTTCACCGCGCCGGCGGTCTCGGGAAACCGCGTCTTCGTCGCCACGGACGGGGGCCTGGCCTGCTACGTGCTGCGGGGCGGCAGGCTGCGCGTCGCCTGGCGCCGGGGCGCGGGCGGGACGAGCCCGGTCGTCGCCGGCGGCCTGCTTTACGTCTACAACGGCTCGCTAGACGTGTACGCACCGAGGACAGGGAGCCTGCTCGCGTCGTTTCCCGTTGGAGCGAGCCACTGGAACAGCCCGATCGTCACCGATGGGCGCGTCGCCGTGCCGGAGGGAAACGCAAACGACCACAGTACCCGCGGCGCGCTCGACATCTTCCGGCTGCCCTAAAAAGGCCTAGCCCGTGCGGCGCCGCCGCACCTGCGGTCCCTGCTGGCCGAGGGCTGCGTAGGCGATCGCCTGCAGCGACTCGTTGAGATTGCGCAGCTCGTGCGCGAGCCGCGCGAATCCCTCCGCGTGGTCGAGCTTGCGGTTCAGCGAATGCAGCTCGGCGCCGATCGTGTCGAGCCGCTCGAGCAACGCGTCGAGCCGGCGGTCGTCTAGCTGCCCGCGGTCGGCCATCGCGCCTCTGATTCTACGCGGCGGCCTGCAGCAGCTCGGCCCGGGAGCGAACGACCGCCGTGCCGGGTCCCAGCCGCTCGAGCAGGCGCTCGAGTGCCTGCGGGCCCGCCTCGAGCGCCTCGACGCGGCGGGCGGCGCCGAGGTGTGCCAGCGCCACGCGGGCCAGCGGCTCGGGCGCGTCGGTGAAGACCCCCAGGCGCGTTTCTGCCGCAGCGAGACGCCGCAGTGAAGCGCTGACTCCCGCATCGGGCCGCAGGTACACGGGTGCCCGGTCCTCCGCAAAGCGCTCGAGGAGCTCGCGCCAGTTACCGAGCAGCGCGTCGAGCGCCGGCCCCGCCTCCGCGCGCTCGCCGGGAAGGGTCAGGTCGACCCGAGCACGCCGCCCGGCGTCCTCGAGCCAGTCCCGCCAGAGGGGCCTCGTGTCGCCGAGGACCGGGTCGAGTTCGATCGCTACAGCGGCCAACTGCGCACCCGCCGGTAGAGCAGGACCCCGCTCAGGACGCCGATGGCGTCGATCCCGACGTCGACCGGCGAGGCATGCCGTCCCGCGACGAAGTGCTGGTGGAACTCGTCCGTGGCCGCGTAGGCGACCCCCGAGAGGAACGCGGGCGTCTCGTGGCCGAGCGCACGCACGAGCAAGGTGCCGAGCACCGCGTACTCGGCCAGGTGGGCTCCCTTGCGCAGGATCGTGTCCCAGACGCCGAGGCTCGTGCCGAGGTGCGGGATCGACGAGAGGGCGAAGATCAAGGCCGCCCAGGCAAAGACCGGCAGCCAGGCCGAGACGCGGGAGGCCGACACGCCGGGATGGTAGTCTCGTCGAAAAGGCGAGCGCGCAAGGGAATCCGGTGCAATTCCGGGACGGTCCCGCCGCTGTGAGGGGAGAAGCTTCTCCGCCAGGTGCCACTGGCTCTCCAGAGAGCCGGGAAGGCGGCGGTAGAGGGAGCCCCGAGTCAGAAGACCTGGCGCCCGCCATGACCCGAACCCCTCGCGGAAGGAGGATTCGTGTTCCGACGCTCTCTCGTTCTCCTCGCAGTTTTGGCTGCCCTGGCGGCTGTCTCGCCCGCCGCGCTCGCCCTGAGCGTGCACGTCCGGGTCGAGGGCAAGACCCAGACGATCTTCGGGGCGGCCGAGCCGCCTTTGAGCGTGAAGGCGAATGCCCTCGATGCCCTCGAGGCCGCCAGCCTCGCGGGTGAGTTCTTCTACCACGTCAGCCAGACCGCCTACGGCCCCTACGTCGACCAGATCGGGCGCTACCCCGCCGCCGGTTCGAGCGGCTGGATCTTCAAGGTGAACGGAATCGTGCCGCCGGTCGGCGCCGACCACGTCGTCCTGCACGACGGTGACACCGTGCTTTGGTACTGGGCCACCTTCGCCGGCTCCGTCGGGCCGCTGACGCTCGAGCTGGAAAACTCGCTCGTCAAGGGGCGGCGCTGCTTCTTCGCGAGCGGCCGAAACGACGCCGGGCACGCCGCCCGGGTCCGGAACGTCGTCTTCTCGCTGAACGGCCGGCGGATCGGCTCGCGGAGCGGGGTGGTGTGCCTTCGGCTCCGCCACTACAGCATCCGGGTGACGAAGGTTGGCGCCGTTCGCTCGCGGCTCTACACCGGGTGAGCCGGCTCGGGCTCGTCTCGCTCGTCGCGGCCGCAGCGCTCGCGGGCTGCGGGTCGACCCGGAGTGGCGGTTCGGCGTCCCTTTGGATCACGCGTGACCGCGGTACGCGCGTCGTGCTCGTGCGGAGCGTGCCGGCCGGGGTGACCGCGATGCAGGCCCTGCAGCGGGCGGCCAAGGTGCAGACGAGCTACGGCGGCCGTTTTGTCCAGTCGATCGACGGCGTTCGGGGCAGCCTCTCGCACCGTCACGACTGGTTCTACTTCGTCAACGGCTATGAAGCCGACCGGGGAGCGGGCGACTATCGGCTTCGGCCCGGCGACATCGAGTGGTGGGACTATCGCGACTGGACGCATGCGCTGCACGTGCCGGTCGTCGTCGGCGCCTTCCCCGAGCCCTTCCTGCACGGCTACGACGGCAAGCGGCGCAAGGCGGCGCTCGTCTTCGAATCTGGCTCGCCGGTCACCCTGGCGAGGCGGCTGGGGAAGCTGATCCACGCGGCTCAGGTTTCGCGGAGCCAGCTCGCGCAGGCGAACGTCCTCCTGCTGACGGCCGCGAACGTGCCCTTCAGGGCCTCCGCGAAGGGTGCCGGCCAGCCCGTCGTGTTCCAGCTGAGCGTGCGTGACGCGCGGCGCCTGCTGAAGGACGAGCGCCTCGCGCGCTTCCGCTACTCGGGGCTGCCGTGAGGCCGGCGCCCGCCGCCACGCTGCTCGCCTCGGTCGCCGCCGCCGCCCTGTTGGCCCGGCATACGGCGTCGGTCGCGGTGCTGGCCGGAGTCCTGCTCCTCCTTTGCCTGCGGGCGCCCGTCCGGCGTCGCTGGGTGTACCTCGCCGGGACGCTTGGCTCGGCGCTCGCGCTCTTCGTCGTGACGCCTTTCGTCGAGCAGCTGCCCGCGACGACGCTCTGGAGTGGGCCGACCGTGCCGGTGCTCGGAACCCTCGACGTGACGACGGCCGAGCTCTCGGGCGCGCTCTTCAACGCGCTCAGGCTGGCGGCGGTCGCGCTTGCCTTCACGGCCTACGCGCTCCTGATCGACCACGACCGACTGGTGCAGGCGGCGGGCTTCGCGCGGCGCTCCGTGTTGGCGGTCGTGCTGGCGACGCGGCTCGTACCTGCGCTCGAGCGGGACGCGGCCGGGCTGCTCGAGGCCCTGCGGGGGCGGGGGGTCGAGCCGCGGGGGCTCCGCGGCCGCGCCGGCCTGCTCTCGCCCCTGTTCGCCGGCTCGCTCGAGCGCGGCCTCAACCTGGCGGAGGCGATGGAGGCGCGTGGCTTCGGCCGGGGTGGCGAGTCCCGGCTACCTCAGCCGCCGTGGCGAGCGCGCGAGCGCGCGGCGCTCGTGCTGGCGGCCGCCCTCGTGATCGTGGGGGCCAGGTGGCTGTAGCGACGATCGAGCGCCTCTCGTTCGCGTATCCGGACCAGGGGCGACCTGCGCTCGACGGGGTCTCGCTGAGCCTGGAACCGGGCGAGCTGGTCGCGGTGCTCGGCCCCTCGGGGTCGGGCAAGTCGACCCTGCTGCGCGCGCTCGCGGGACTGGTTCCACACTTTCATGGCGGCCGCTTTTCGGGCCGCGTCCAGGTGGCCGGGCTGGATACACGTCAGCAGGGGCCGGCACAGCTCGCGGGCACCGTCGCGACACTCTTCCAGGATCCCGAAGACCAGGTGGTCTTCACGCGCGTACTCAATGAGGTCGCGTTCGGACTGGAGAATCTCGGCACGCCTGCCGCGCAGATCGAGGGCCGGGCCCTGGAGGCACTGGCCGCCGTGGGTGCGGAGCACCTCGCCGGCCGGCTCGTCACCGAGTTGTCGGGCGGCGAGCTCCAGCGCGTCTGCCTAGCCGCGACGCTGGCGCTCGAGCCGCGCCTGCTGCTTCTCGACGAGCCGACCTCCCAGCTCGATCCCAGCGCGGCCGAAGCGCTGGTCGAGCTTGCCTGCCGGCGTGCCCGCGAGCGCGGAACCGCCGTGGTCCTCTGCGAGCAGCGCCCGGACCTGCCGCTCGCGCTCGCCGATCGCATTCTCTTCCTCGCCGGCGGCCGCGTCGGCTTCGACGGGACGAGCGCCCGGGCTCGGTCGTGGCTCGAGCGCCACCACCCCGCCTATGTGCAGGCGGCCGCGGTGCCGCACGGCCGCCCGGGCGGCGAGCCGGTCTGCCGGATCCGGGCGGCCTCGTTTGCCTACGAGGACCACCTGCTCGTTGTCAGCGACGCCGCGCTCGAGCTCCGCCGAGGCGAGATCGTGGCGCTCGTCGGCCCGAACGGGTCTGGCAAGACGACGCTGGCGAAGCTGGCCGCCGGCC
>DASUWJ010000097.1:0-11941 GCA_036378475.1 Gaiellaceae bacterium | reverse complement strand
GCCGGCCGAGAACCAGCTCGCGTAGAGGACGAGCCCGCCCAGCAGGTAGAGCCAGTAGGAGAGCGCGTTCAGACGCGGGAAGGCCATGTCGCGGGCGCCGATCATCAGCGGCACGAGGAAGTTGCCGAGCCCGGCGAAGACGGGCACGACGACGAGGAAGATCATCGTCGTCCCGTGCAGCGTGAACATCTGGTCGTAGGTGTCGCGGGTGAAGAGGTGCTGGTTCGGTCGCGCGAGCTGCGAGCGCATCAGGAGCGCCACGATCCCGCCGGCGACGAAGAAGCCGAGGCTCGTGACGATGTAGAGGATTCCGATCCGCTTGTGGTCGACGGTAGCGAGCCAGCTCGAGTAGCGCCCGCGGGCGACCACGGTGGCGGCGGGATAGGGCTCGACGTTAATGGCCACCGCTACCCCCCGGCGCGAAGCGCCTCAGGTAGACGATCAGCGCGTTCAGCTGCCTGTCGCCCCAACCGCGGCCGACCGCCGGCATCTTGCCGCGCCCGTTCTGAAGCAGCGTCCTGATCGCCGCCGCCTGGGCCGTGATCGGGTTGCCCGCGAGGGTCTTGCCGACTCCGCCCTCGCCCCTGAAGCCGTGGCAGGTGGCGCAGACTCCCTGGTAGGTCTCTTGCCCGAGCTTGGAGGTGCCGTTTTGCTGGGCGCTGGCCTCGCTCTTCAGCCAGCGGTCGAACTGGGGGCCGGGAATCGCCACCACGGCCGCCTTCATCGTCGGGTGCTGGTAGCCGCAGAACTCGCCGCACTGGCCGAGGTAGGTGCCCGCGTGAACCTTGAACCAGGTGTGGTTCGTCTGGCCCGGGATCGCGTCGAACTGTCCGTCGAGTGAGGGGATCCACCAGCTGTGGTCGACGTCCGGTGAGGTGATTTCGAGCCTGACGACGCGATCCGCGGGGACCGGCATCCGGCCGACCTGGACGACGCCGTTCGGGTAGATGAAGTTCCAGTAGAACTGGCGTCCCTCGACCTTGACTGTCAACTGCTTCGTCCCGGCGCCGGCCGCGGGAACGTTCTTGATCCCCGGCAGCTCGACGAGCACGAACGCGACGATCGCCGCCAGGATCACGACTGGGATCCCGGTCCAGATCAGCTCCAGCCTCGTCGCCCCGTGGATCTGCGGGCCCTCGAGCAAACGGCTCCGCCCCCGGCTCCGAAACCGGATCACGAACAGGATCAGCGCGCCCTCGACCAGCACGAAGATCGCGCCGCTGATCGCGATCAGCAGCCAGTAGATGTGATCGATCCGCCCGGCGCCCGGGGACTTCGGCGGCTGCGGCGCGAGGCCGCCGTTCGAGGCCAGCGCGGCGCCGGCGAGCAGGAGGCTCGCGAGTGTGGCGAGAGCGAGTACGAGGCCCTGCCTGCGGATCGGGCTTCGCCGATCGAACCGTGACGGGGTCACACGCCCGTCCCGTACCAGCTAGCCCGCACGCATTCAACCGGCAACGCCCGGCATTCTATGGACGGTGGGGGAACGGACGCGCGTGCAACTTCCGGCTGGTGTCGGGTCGCACTTTCAGGTCTTTCTGAACGGGGTCGCCCAGCAGCCGGGGCGCGACTTCCGGCGTGAGCGGAACGAGCTCGTCTTCGAGCGACGGCTTGCGGCGGAGGGCCGTTTGGGCTTCTGGCGCTGGCTCTCGCTCTTCCTCGGAGTCGCGGGCACCTACCGGCAAAACGACAGCGTCGACGTCGTCTACGAGGTCGGCGGTCGCAGGACCGTCGCCAGCGGCCTGCCGCTTCTGCCTGGCTAGATCGCGCGCGGCAAGGCTACGGGGCGTCCGCGCTCGTCGGGCGAGGCCGTGCGGCCGGCGTTCGGGCCGGGCCACCGCCGTTCGTGTCGGCGAGCCTGAGGCTCATGCGCGCGCCGCCTCCCGGCGCCCGCTCGGCCTCGACTCCGCCGCCGTGGGCCTCGGCGACCTGCTTGACGATCGCGAGCCCAAGGCCCGAGCCGGGCAGCTTTCGGGCCGAGGCGGCTCGGTAGAAGCTGTCGAAGACGTAGGGCAGATCGCTCTCATCGATCCCCGGGCCGTGGTCCCGGACGATCACCTCGCCGTCACGGACGTCCACCTCGACGGTGCTGCCGGGGGGGCTCCACTTGGCGGCGTTGTCGAGCAGGTTCGAGACCGCCCGCGCGATCGTGGTCGGGACGCCGCGCAGCTCGCCCGGCTCCAGGTTGGTCACGAAACGGATG
The DNA here is from genome assembly GCA_036378475.1 of Gaiellaceae bacterium. GTDB lineage: Bacteria > Actinomycetota > Thermoleophilia > Gaiellales > Gaiellaceae > 13-2-20CM-68-14. The sequence goes on along the minus strand of DASUWJ010000097.1, from coordinate 9,741 downwards.
TCGGGGTAGTCGCGCTGCGCGCGTTCGACCACCTCGCGAACGAGCAGGTCGAGACGAACGTCCTCCGCCTCGTGTGGCTGCCGCTCGCCGCGCGCCAGCTGGACGAGCTCGTTGATCAGTGCCGTCATCTCGGAGAGCTGGCTGACGACGTCGGAGAGCAGCCGTTCGCGCTCCGGCTCGGGCATGTTGTGGTCGCGCGCGAGCACCTCGATGTTGGTGCGCAGGCTCGTGAGCGGCGTTCGTAGCTCGTGCGAGGCATCGGAGACGAGTTGGCGCCTCGCCCGATCGGACTCCTCGAGCGCGCCGAGCATCCGGTTGAAGCTGGCGGCGAGCTGGCTGAGCTCGTCCTCGCCCTCCGCGTCGATTCGCTCGGAGAGGTTCCCGGTCTCGGTGACCTTCTCCGTGGCCCCGGTCAGTCTGCGCACGGGCGCGAGAGCCGCGCGCGAGACCGCGAGACCCAGGCCGACCGCGACGGCGACGCCGCCGAGTGAGATCACGACGAGCAACAGGGTTAGGCGTCCAAGGGTGTGCAGCAGTTCGCCCTCGGGCCTCGCGATCTGGAGGGCGAGTCCCGGGGCCGCAGGGACGGGCAAGGTCAAAACGCGGACGTCGATCCCCTGCACGTCGGCGTCGGAGAAGTACTGCCCGCGGTTGCTGCGAGCGACCTCCTGGGCTGCCTTTGTGACCGGCAGCCTGCCCGTCTCGTAGCTCGTGCGCAGGGTCTGACCGTTTGAGGTGACGGCCTGGATGTAGCCGTTGAATGCTTCGGGGCCGGCCCCCGGAACATCGAGATAGGGACCCTCAGGATGCGCGCTGCCGGCGATCTCGGTCGCGCGCGTCTGGAGCGTGCTATCGAACTGACCCCGGAGTTGCTTGGCCACGACGAGGTAGACGACGAGCGAGGAAGCGACGACGGCGAGCGCGACTGCCCCTGCGGCAACGAGCGTGAGCCTCGCGCGGAAGCTCAGGTTCCCGGGTCTCACGGCTCGCGCAGGGCGTAGCCGACCCCGCGAACCGTCTGGATCAAGCGAGGCCGGTTGGATGCTTCGGTCTTGCGCCGCAAATAGCCGATGTACACGTCGAGCGAGTTCGAGGAGAGCCCGAAATCGTAGCCCCAGACGCGCTCGAAGATCAGCGACCTCGTCAGCACCTGACGCGGATTGAGCATGAACAACTCGAGCAGCGAGAACTCGGTGCGGGTCAGCTCGATCGGCTCGCCCTCGCGGGTGACCTCCCGGGTGGCGGGATCGAGCACCAGCCCCGCGAAGCGCAACGGCTCCCCGCCGGCAGCGCCGTCACTCGTTCGCCGCAAGAGCGCGCGCAGGCGTGCGAGAAGCTCCGAGAGGGCGAACGGCTTCACCACGTAGTCATCGGCCCCCGCGTCCAGGCCCGCGACGCGCGCCTGGACCTCGTCCTTGGCCGTCAGCATCAGGATCGGCACCCGGTTCCCCGCCTCGCGCAACCGGCGCGCCGTCTCCAGGCCGTCGACGTTCGGCATCAGGATGTCGAGGACGATCGCGTCGGGCTGGACCTGATCCTCATCGAGCCGGTACAGCGCCTCCGCCCCGTCCGCGGCAAGCTCGACCTTGTAGCCCTCGAAGGCAAGGGCTCGCCGGAGCGACTCGCGCACCGCGGCCTCATCGTCGACAACGAGAATCTGCATGCCCTGCATGGAGGCATTCTCGCCCGAGAAGGTGAGAGAACACTAAGAAGCCGAGCGCTTCTCCCCCGACGGCGACCGGCGACCGCCCCGAGGACGGCCACCGGTCGCCACCACCAGGAGGGACACGGGGAGGTGGCCTGAGCGAACGCTCGCAGCTGCGGCTAAGAGACGCCTAAGAAGAGGGTAAAGAGTCTCTAAAAGGCGCCCTCGCCGCGATTCTTAGCCGCCTCTTAGCTTCTTCTCAGCCTGGCCTTACCCCCTTCTGCTGAGATGGCGGTACGACATTCGCTGAAAGGAAGCACTGGCATGAAGCACAGGCAGATCGCAGCCGCAGCGACCGTGGCGCTCGTCGCGGGAGTCGGCGTCGGCGCGGGGAGCTATGCGGCCTTTGGCGGCGGCACCACCAAGACGCAGACGGTCGTCCGAGAACAGCCGGCACCCGCTCCGACACCCGCGGCCGCGAGGACAACGGAGAGTGTCGGCTCGGTCTACAAGGCCGCCCGAGACGGGGTCGTCGAGATCACGGTCAGCTCGAACGGCGCCTCCGGCAGCTCACCCTTTCCCTTCGGCGGCCGCGGCTCGCAGCAGGCACAGGGCTCGGGCTTCGTCTCCGATACCGCGGGCCACGTGATCACGAACTACCACGTGGTGCAGGGCGCGAGCTCGATCTCGGTCGCCTTCGCCGACGGATCGAAGTACCCGGCTACCGTCGTCGGTAGCGACCAGTCCACCGATCTCGCCGTCCTGAAGGTGGACGCCCCCGCCGGCAAGCTGCATCCGCTCTCCCTGGGCGACTCGGCCGCGCTGCAGGTCGGCGACGGGGTGGTTGCGATCGGCAGCCCCTTCGGCCTCCCGGAGACGGTCACGAGCGGCATCGTCAGCGCTCTCAACCGCGACATCAACGCCACCAACGGCTTCACGATCTCGGGCGCGATCCAGACCGACGCCGCGATCAACCACGGCAACTCCGGCGGCCCGCTGCTGGACATGTCCGGCCACGTCGTCGGGATCACGACGCAGATCGAGAGCGAGTCCGGCGGTAACGAGGGCGTCGGCTTCGCGGTTCCCTCGAACACGATCCGCTCGGTCGCGGCCCAGCTCGTCAATGGGCAGAAGGTCCAGCACGCCTACCTGGGCGTCTTCGTCGCACCCACAACGACCGGGAGCGGCGCGCGGCTCGCGCAGGTCAAAAGCGGCTCGCCCGCCGCGAGCGCAGGGCTGAAGGCCGGCGACGTGATCACGAGTTTCGGCGGCCAGTCGATCAGGAGCCCCGATGACCTGACGAGTGCGGTCGCGAACAAGAAGCCGGGCGACAAGGTGAGTCTCACCTACCTCCGCGGCAACCACCAGACAAAGACGACCGAGGTCACCCTGGGCACCAGGCCGGCCTGAACCGACTTCTCCCTCGCGTCTTTCCAGTCCCCCAACAGACGGACGCGTTTCCTCCGAACGCGACGACCGCCCCCCGCAGGCGGTCGTCGCGCGTTCGTGGGCCGCGGGCTGCCGAGAACCACGGTTCGAACCACGACTCGATCCCTCGTTCGAGGGAAGCGCGTCCCCCGGGTGGGGGATTTCGCCTTGTGGTTCGGCCGCCGCGGTGTAGGTAGCGAGAGAGGGAATCTGCGACGAGGGGAAGGGTCGTGCAAGAGCAGAGGGGGAGCATCGGTTTCAGGCTCGGACTGGGGGGACGGAAGAGCCGCACGCTCGTGCTCGCGCTCGTCTTCGGGGGGACGGCCGCCGCGCTGGCGAGCGCCGCGGTTCCGCTGGCCAACCGCTCGCCGGGCGTGATCCGGGCCTGCGCCAGCAAGCGGACGGGCGTGGTCCGAATCTCGAACCGCTGCCGACGCGGCGAGCGAAGCTTGCGCTGGAACGTGCGCGGCCTGCAGGGGGCGGCCGGCCCCGCGGGTGCCGCGGGCCCAGCGGGTCCGCAGGGACCGAAAGGTGACCCGGGTCCGCCCGGGGCGAAGGGCGAGCCGGGAGCGGCCAGTGTGGTGCACAAAGACGGTGCCGCGTCCGAGCTCGCGAACGGTCAGCCGAACACGGCCGTCACCTCGAACGCCAGCTGCGACCCCGGCAAGACGCTGCTTGGCGGCGGCTTCGAGCTCAGGGGCGACGTGACGAAGGCGATCGTGACGGCGTCGATGCCGAGCAGGACGCTCGCGAACACCTGGACTGCGGCCGCGGTCGCGATCAGCTCGAACGCCGAGATCGAGATCACGGCGTACGCGATCTGCGCCTAGAGATCTCCCGTTGAGAGAAAGGCGGGGCCCCTACTGCGGCGGGGGCCCCGTCGTCAGCGCTCGGCTTCCTCGAGCGTGAGTACCTGATCGAGGACGGCGAGACCCTCCTCCAGCTCCTCGCGCGTGATCGTCAGCGGCGGAGCGATCATGACGACGTTCCAGTGCACGAAGAGATAGAGGCCCCGCTCGAGCGCTGCCTTGGCGATTCGAGCGACGGGTGCAGCCGCCTCGGCGGACGCGTTGAAGGGAACGAGCGGCTCACGCGTCTCGCGGTCGCGGACGAGCTCGAGCCCCCAGAAGAGGCCCTTGCCGCGCACCTCGCCGATCGACGGATGCCGCCCGGCGAGCTTTTCGAGCTCCTCGCCGAGGCACGCCCCGAGCAGGGCCGCGTTCTCGACGATCCCCTCCTCGCGGAACGCTTCGATTGAGGCGACGGCGGACGCGCAGGCCAGCAGGTGGCCGGAGTAGGTGAGCCCGCCCGCGAAGTACTCGTCCCGCACCCAGTCGGCGAGCTTCTGGTTGATCACCATCGCCCCGAGCGGGACGTAGCCGGAGTTGATCCCCTTCGCGACCGTGAGGATGTCGGGTACGACATCCCAGTGCTCGCAGGCGAACCAGCGTCCCGTACGACCGAAGCCAGCCATCACCTCGTCGAGAATCAGGAGGATGCCGTGCCGGTCGCAGGTCTCGCGGATCGAGCGCAGGTAGCCGTCCGGTGGGACGATCAGCCCGTTCGTGCCGACGATCGTCTCCATGATCACCGCAGCGACGGTGTCGGGCCCTTCGTACTGGAGGATCTCCTCGAGGTGCGGCCCGCCCGAGCAGACGGGGCAGGGATCCGGGTGCCCAGCCGGGCAGCGGTAGGTGTAGGGGTCGAGCATGCGCACGATGCCCGGAATTCCGGGCTCGGCGGGCCAGCGCCGCGGGTCTCCCGTCAGCGTGATCGCACCGGCCGTGGCGCCGTGGTAGGAGCGGTAGCGAGCGATCACCTTCTGCCGGCCCGTGTACCAGCGCGCGAGCTTGAGCGCGTTCTCGTTCGCCTCGGCGCCGCCGTTTGTGAAGAAGGACATCGTCAGGTCACCGGGTGTCACCTCCGCCAAGAGACGGGCGAGCTCGGAGCGAGCCTCGTGCGCCATCGGCGGCCCGATCGTGCAGAGCTTGTCCGCCTGCTCCTTGATCGCGGCGATCACCTTCGGGTGTTGGTGGCCGATGGAGACGTTGATCAGCTGCGAGGCGAAGTCGAGGTAGCGGTTGCCGTCGTAGTCCCAGAAGTAGCGCCCCTCGGCCCCGGCGACCGAGAGCGGCGAGAGCTGGCGCTGCACCGACCACGAGTGCAGGACGTGCCGCCGGTCGAGTGCCTGGATTCGCTCTGCGCCGAGGCCCGCTTCGACGGCCATCGAGCGATCCTAGCTGGGGAACTGAGACGGGATCTGCTTGGGCGGCGAGCCGATCACGATCACGATGTCCTTGTGGTTCGTGAGCTGGATCGTCCGCGGGTCTCCCCGGTAGCGCTGGCCGTCGACGAAGAAGGCGATCGGGTCCGCGGGCTCGCAGTAGCCGCCCACGCATGAGCGGCTCAGGCGCACGTTCCACTCGGTGAAGAAGTCGCCCAGCTGGTTCGGTCTGTGCCGCTGCGACTCCGTGTGCAGGATCCCGTCGTCGGCATGGGTGTGGAGCGGGGAGATGCAGGGAGTCGCGCATTGGGTGATCCCGCCGTAGGCGAGCGTCCCGTCCGGCTCGAGCCCGCGCTTGACGGCGGGGTCGAGAATGTTGATCCCGATCCCCGCCGGCACCCGTTCGAGCTGTCCGTTCACGAACACGTCGAGGTGCGCATGGACGTGGTAGGAGAAGAACTCGTGCGTCTCCGGCTTGAGCCCGGCCAGGCGGGTTCGCACGAGCGGATCGGGGGGGGCGGGCCAGGGCGCCCCGTGTTGCGCCGGCGTCCCGGCTGGCTTGGCCGAGTAGGTCGCGGACGGCTTACTACCGCACGCGGCGACGGCGACGACGAGCAGGATCGACGCTCCGACGCAGAGTGAGCGCATCGCCCCAGCCTAGAGATGGCGGCGGCGATACCCTGCGAGCGTGCAGCGAGGAGGAGTGAGATGACAGAGCTTGCGACAGCGGCCGAGGTCGGGAAAGGCACGGCCAAAAAGCGGATCAGCCACTGGATCGGCGGGCGCTCGGTCGCTGGTGAGTCGGGCCGAACCGGCCCGGTCTTCAACCCGGCTGCCGGTGTTCAGACGGGGGAGGTTGATTTCGCCTCGGCCGGGGAGGTGGATGCGGCCGTGCAGGCCGCGAAGCAGGCCTTCCCGTCCTGGCGCGCGCTCTCGCTCGCCCGCCGCACCGAGCTCTTCTTCGGAATCCGGGCGCTCCTAGACGCACACCGCGAGGAGATCGCGAAGCTCCTCACGAGCGAGCACGGGAAGGTGCTCTCGGACGCCCTGGGCGAGGTCGCCCGCGGGCTCGAGGTGATCGAGTACTGCTGCGGCTTGCCCGAGCTCCTGAAAGGGGCCTTCTCCGAACAGGCCTCGACCGGGGTCGACGTCTACTCGCTCCGCCAGCCGCTCGGCGTCGTCGCCGGGATCACGCCCTTCAACTTCCCCGCGATGGTGCCGATGTGGATGTGGGCGCCGGCGCTCGCTTGCGGCAACACGTTCGTGCTGAAGCCGTCCGAGAAGGATCCCTCGGCCTCGCTCTACGTCGCGCGCCTGCTCCAGGAGGCCGGCGTTCCCGACGGGGTCTTCAACGTCGTCCACGGAGACAAGGTCGCGGTCGACGCGCTGCTCGAGCACGAGGAGATCGCCGCGATCTCCTTCGTCGGCTCGACCCCGATCGCGCGCTATGTCTACGAGACCGGCACCGCCAACGGCAAGCGCGTCCAGGCGCTCGGCGGGGCCAAGAACCACATGATCGTCCTGCCAGACGCCGACATCGAGCTGGCCGCGGACGCCGCAGTCTCCGCCGGCTACGGCTCGGCGGGCGAGCGCTGCATGGCGGTCTCGATGCTGGTCGCCGTCGGCGCTGCGGGAGACGAGTTGGTGGAGGCGATCGAGCGCCGGCTGCCGAACGTGAAGGTCGGCGACGGGATGAGCCCCGATGCGGAGATGGGCCCGCTCGTCACGCGCGAGCACCGCGACAAGGTTGCCGCCTACATCGACAAGGGGCGCGAGGCGGGCGCCACGATCGTCGCGGACGGCCGCGAGACGGCCCCCGACGGCGAGGGCTTCTTCCTCGGCGTGACCCTGCTGGACGACGTCAAGCCCGAGATGGAGGTCTACAAGGACGAGATCTTCGGCCCGGTGCTCGGCGTCACGCGCGTCGGCAGCTATGACGAGGCGCTGCGGCTCGTGAACGAGAATCCCTACGGGAACGGCGTCGCGCTCTTTACGCGAGACGGCGGCGTCGCGCGACAGTTCCAGTTCGAGGTCAACGCCGGCATGGTCGGGATCAACGTGCCGATCCCCGTCCCGGTCGCCTACTACTCCTTCGGCGGTTGGAAGAACTCGCTCTTCGGCGACCTGCACGTCTACGGCCCCGAGGGAATCCAGTTCTACACGCGCGGCAAGGTCGTCACCTCGCGTTGGCCGGATCCGGCCACGAGCAAGGTCGACCTGGGCTTTCCGCAGACGCGCTAGCGGGCTCGACTCGCAGCACCTCGAGCGCATCCGGCTGGCGTCCCGGGTCAGCATTGCCGCGAATCTCGGCGGCGGTGTCCTGTCCGTCACCGTTGCCGGGCGCTGCGCGGGGGCTTCGGCGCCGAGTCAGGCAGCCGGAACGACGGCTGCCGTCGGCAGCTGCTGGCCGAACTTCGCTCGTCGCACGAACTCGCCGAGTCCGGGCTCGGCGACGAGCCCGTCGCCCTCGACGAGCGGCCGGCCGCGCAAGAGAACGAGCTCGGGCATCCCGGTCACCTGGGTGCCCTCGAACAGGTTGTAGTCGGACTTCGAGTGGTGGGTGGCGGCCGAGATCGTGTGCCGCTTCGCCGGATCGAAGAGCACGAGGTCGGCATCGGCGCCGACCGCAATCGTGCCCTTGCGCGGGTAAAGGCCGAACAGCTTCGCCGGCGCCGTCGAGAGGAGCTCGACCATCCGGTTGAGCGAGATGCGGCCCGCTCTGACCCCGAACTCGTGGATCATCGGCAGCCTGTTCTCGAGCCCGGGTCCACCGTTCGGTATCTGCGAGAAGTCGTCCTTGCCGAGCGTCTTTTGGCCGTCCCAGAGAAACGCGCAGTGGTCGGTCGAGATCGCGGAGAGCACGTCGCTTCGCACCGCCTGCCAAAGGACGTCCTGATTGGCCTTGTCCCGCGGCGGCGGGGTGTAGACCCACTTCGCACCTTCGAAGTCGGGCCGCTCGAGATACGAGTAGTCGATGAAGAAGTACTGCGTGCAGGTCTCGCCCCAGACCGCCCAGCCCTGCTCGCGCGCAAGCCGGATCGGCTCCACCGCCTCGCGGCAGGAGACGTGCACGACGTACAGCGGGCAGCCGGCGACCCGCGCGAGTTGGATAGCCCGGTGGGTCGCCTCGCCCTCGGTCTCGGGCGGACGCGTGAGCGCGTGGTATCTCGGCTCGGTGTGGCCCGCCGCGAGCGCCTGCTTGACGAGCACGTCGATCGCGTCGCCGTTCTCGGCGTGGACCAGCACGAGCGCCCCCGTCTCCGCGGCGACCTGCATCGTCCGGAAGAGCGTTTCGTCGTCCACCATCAGGGCGCCCTTGTAGGCCATGAAGAGCTTGTAGGAGGTGATCCCCTGGTCGGGCAGCGCCGCGAGCTCCTCGAGCGTGCCGCCCTCTTCCAGGTCGGTGACGGCCATGTGGTAGCCCATGTCGATCACCTGCTTGCCGCTCGCCTTGGCACGCCATTCCTCGAGCGCCTCGCGGAACGACGCTCCCCGCGGCTGGATCACGAAGTCGACGTGGGTCGTCGTGCCGCCGAAGGCGGCCGAGGTCTGCCCCGATTCGACGTCGTCGATCGTGACCGTGCCGCCGAAGGGCATGTCGAGATGGGTGTGCGGGTCGACGCCGCCCGGGAGGACGTAGAGACCGCTGGCATCGATCACCCGGTCGGCCTCCTGATCGAGCGATTCTCCGATCAGGCTGACCGTCTCGCCTTCGACGTAGAGATCGGCGAGGTAATCGTCGCTTGCCGTGATGATCCGGCCGCCTTTGATCAGGACCGACATCGCTACGAGTTTAAGCTCGCGGGCGTGCCGCTGTCACCAAGCCGCACCGTGGCCGAGCTGCGCGAGCTCCAGGACCTGACCGGGGACGAGGAGGGAGCACAGCGAGTCGCCTGGACCGAGACGTGGGGGAGTGCCCGAACCTGGCTCGAACAGAAGCTTGCGGGACTTCCGCTCGAGCCGAAAACGGATGCGGCCGCCAACCAGTGGTTCACCCTGCGTGGGGCCTCGCCTCGGGCCCTGCTGATCGGCGGCCACCTGGACTCCGTGCCGAACGGCGGCTGGCTCGATGGCGCGCTCAACGTGCTCGCGGGCGCCGAGGTGCTGCGGCGGCTGGCCGAGGCCGGAGAGCCGCCGGTGACCGTGCGGCTCGTCAACTGGGCCGACGAGGAAGGGGCGCGGTTCGGCCGTTCGCTCTTCGGCTCCTCCGCTGCAGCAGGCTCGATGGCCGACCAGGAGGACCTGCGCGAGCGCCGCGATGCGTCCGGGATCTCGCTGCCCGAGGCGCTCTCCCGCTTCGGCGTCGAGCTCGACCGGGCGATTGAGGCGCGGGCCGAGCTCGACGACGCGGGCGCCTACCTCGAGCTCCACATCGAGCAGGGCCCGGTGCTCGAGTCGCTCGAGCTTCCGCTCGGTGTGGTGCTCGGCACCTTCGGCGTCGAGC
>DASUWJ010000096.1:0-3246 GCA_036378475.1 Gaiellaceae bacterium | reverse complement strand
CGCCGGCTCGAACCCGAGCCGGCGTGGCCGGCCGCTCCTTCGGCGCCCTCCAGCGGGCGGCAGCCGCGAGGCACGCGCTGGGCGCTCCTGGCGGCGTTGCTCGCACTCGCCGCGATCGCGGGTGCGATCGCGGCGATCGTCTTGACGAGCGAGAACCAGGCCAAGCGGGCGGCGGCGGGTGTCCAAACGGTCGTCCAGACGGTCACCGGGCGGCAGCGGACCGTCGTCACCACGGTCACGGCGCCGGCAAGCACCACCCCTGCCACGACCTTGCCGGCGGGGAGCCTTCCGGCGAGCGCGCCGGTCCCGGGAAACGGCAACGCCCTGAACGACGCCGGCTACGCGAAGCTCCGCGCCGGCGACTACCGGGCCGCGCTGCCGCTGCTTCGCTCGGCCGTCTCCGACCTGCGCGGAGCGGGTTATCCGGACGAGGCTTACGCGAACTACAACCTCGGCTACACCCTGCTTCGGCTCGGCCGCTGCCGCGAGGCGATCGGGCCGCTCGAGCAGGCGCAGAGGCTCGAGCCGCAGCGCCCCCAACCCGGGCAGGCACTCGCGCAGGCGCAGGCCTGCAAGTGACGCCGGTGGCGACCGCCGCCTCGTCGGGCCTTGCGCGCAGCTCCTTTCGCGCCGTCTAGGACAGCCGCGCCGCGTACTGGCGGCGGTAGTAGGCGAGGTACTCGCCCGACTTGATCGGTTCCCACCAGTCGCGGTTATCCCGGTACCAGGCGACCGTCTCGGGGAGCCCCTCGCCGAGCGTTCGCTCGGCCGACCAGCCGAGCGAGCGAAGCTTGTCGGTAGCGAGGGAGTAGCGGCGGTCGTGGCCGAGCCGGTCCTCAACGTGGCGGATGAGTGACTCCTCCGCCCCGGTCAGCTCGAGGATCTGTCTCGTCAGCTCGCGGTTTTCGATCTCCTCGCCGCCGCCGACGTTGTAGATCTCGCCCGGCTTTCCCTTGCGCAGCACGAGCTCGATGCCCGCGCAGTGATCGGCAACGTGGATCCAGTCCCTGGTCTGGCCGCCGTCGCCGTAGAGCGGCAGCGGCTCGCCGTCGAGCGCATTCGTGATGAAGAGCGGGATGATCTTCTCGGGGTACTGGTTCGGCCCGTAGGTGTTCGAGCCGCGCGTGATCGAGGCGTTGACGCCGTGGGTGCGGACGGCCGCGAGCACCTGCAGGTCGCCGCCCGCCTTCGAGGCCGAGTACGGGCTCGAGGGCCTGAGCGGGTCGTCCTCGCCCGAGGAGACCCCTGCCGGCACGTCGCCGTAGACCTCGTCGGTCGATACCTGCACGAAACGAATCCCCTGCTCGCGGGCATACTCGAGCAGCACGTAGGTCCCGAGCACGTCGGTCTCGATGAACTCGGTCGCGCCGAAGATCGAGCGGTCGACGTGAGTCTCGGCGGCGAGGTTGACGATCGCGCCGCAGCCGGCGGCGGCGCGGGCCAGCGCCTCGCGGTCGGCGATGTCGCCCTGGACGAACTCGACCTCCGCGCCCTCGAGGTTGGCGAGGTTGCCCGAGTAGGTGAGCTTGTCGAGGACGACAACCTCCTCCCCCGAGGCGACGAGGCGCCTCGCGAAGTGCGAGCCGATGAACCCGGCGCCGCCGGTGACGAGGATCCGCATGGCCGAAGCGTAGAAGACCGCGCTCGGGGCCGGGCCGCGCCAGCGCGCTCGGGGTCCCGCTCACGCCCGCTTTGCGGCGGCTGCCCTCGGGCGGCCGGCTAGCGGCGCCCGAGCTCGGCGAGGCAGGCGCGAAGGCCCTCGCGCCAGTGCGGCAGGCGCGGCGTCTCCGGCTTTTCGCTCCGCAGGACGGAGTACGCGGGCCGCGGCGCCGGGCGTCCGAGCTCCTCGCTCGAGATCGCGATCACGCGGCACTCGAGGCGCGCCTCCTCGAAGATCGCCTGGGCGAACTCGGCCCAGGTGCACTCGCCTTCGGCGGCCACGTGCCGGAGCCCGTAGGGCAGGCGGACGAGCTCGCGGGTCGCCTCCGCCAGGTGCCGGACATAGGTCGGGCAGCCCACCTGGTCGTCGACGACCGAGACTTGCTTGCGCTCGCTGCCGAGGCGGAGCATCGTCCGCACGAAGTTCGTCCCGGTCGGCCCGTAGAGCCAGGAGGAGCGGACGATCCAGGCCTGCTCGCCGGCGGCGGCCTCGCCGAAGGCCTTGGAGCGCCCGTAGGCGGAGAGCGGATTCGGTGCATCGGATTCCAGGTACGGCGACCGCTTGCGCCCGTCGAAGACGTAGTCGCTCGAGTAGTAGACGAGCGGTCCCAGCGAGGCGGCGTGCTTCGTGCCGCCCACGTTGACGGCGGCCGCGCCCTGAGGATCCTCCTCGGCGCCGTCGACGTCCGTCCAGGCGGCCGCGTGCAAAACGAGCCCGGCGCCCCGCAGGGCGGCGGGCGGCGGCTGGCTGACGTCCCAGTCCGAGCGCGCGAGGGCGACTACGCTCTCCCCGCCGAAGGCCTCGACGAGTGCCTGCCCGAGCTGGCCCCCCGCTCCGGTGACTAGGACGCGGCCCGGTCTCGGCTCGACAAGATCGGCGATTCCGTGCTCCAGAGCTGCCTCACGCGCGGGTCGTCCCAGGCAACCTCGTTCTCGTCGGGATCGGCGGCGTCGTACTCCTGCGTGACGTGGTAGCAGAAGAGCAGATCGGTGAGCGCCTCGAAGCCATGCGCGTGCCGCCCGGGAATGTAGATCGCGAGCGGGTTTTCGTCGCCGATGTCCTCGCAGAGCGTCTCGCCGCTTCCCAGGTCGAGCACGACCACGCGGGCCGTCCCCTGCAGGCAGACGAAGAGATCGTCCTGGCCGCGGTTGTGGTAGTGCAGGCCGCGGATCGTGCCCCGGCGGGAGAAGGAGACGTTCGTCTGCACCGTCGGCTTCGGCAGCCGCGATTCCCGCCGCAGCTCCATGAACCAGCCGCGCTCGTCCTCGAAGCGCCGCAGCGGGATCAGCTCGATGCCCTCGATCATCGCTTCGAGTCCCGGGCGCGGACGAAGTCGTTCACCTCGTAGTAGGCCTCGATCGACTCTCCGGCATCGCCCCAGAAGCCTTCGAGCACGTCGTACTCCATGGTTCCCTGGTCGACGAACCAGTTGTTGACGTCCGTGATCTCCAGCTCACCGCGGCCGGAGGGCTCGAGCGTGGGGATCACGTCCCAGACCGACTCGTCGTAGAAGTAGATCCCGGTGACCGCGAACTCGCTCGGCGGCTGCTGCGGCTTCTCGACGATCCGCACGACCCGCCCCTCCC
>DASUWJ010000095.1:0-12679 GCA_036378475.1 Gaiellaceae bacterium | reverse complement strand
TCGACGAGCTCCAGCTCCTGAAGCGCGCGCGCCAGACGAACAGGACAAGCGGCAGCCGGCGGAGCCGGCGCGCTCGCTTCCGCGACGGCTAGCTCCGGCCTGCGCCGGCGGCGCTCAGCCGGTGCGGCGGGCCCGTTCGCTCGCGGCGAGCGCGCCCCGCAAAAGCTGGCTCAGGTGTCTTTCCAGGGATCGAGGTAGACGTCGTCGATCCGCCAGGAGGCCCGGTCGTTGGGCACGAAGCGGAAGGAGACGGCGTCGGTCGAGACCAGCCCCGTGAGGTTCGTCAGGAGCATCCCGAGCCTCGGTGAGGGGTGCCAGCTCGAGTTCATCGCCACGGTGCCGCCGTCGAGAACGCTGAGGATGCCGAGCAGGCTCTTGACGACCACCTCGACGCGAAGCGACGAGAGCGAGGCGGACGAGCTCGCGGCGAAGAAGCGCAGGTGCCAGTCGCCGAAGGCAAAGCACATCGGCGGCGTCGTCGCAAAGCTGCCGGCCGGGATGTACAGCGAGTGGCTGTCCGTGCTGGCGTGCACGTAGTAGGGCTCGTTGCCGGAGACGACGGTGGCGCCACGGCCCAAGGTCCACCCGGGCGCGCCGTTCTCGAAGTCGCCGCCGGGGGCGAGCACGTAGCTCGAGCTGTCACCCCACGGCGCGAACGGCTGCGAGGCCGCCGTGCTGCACGAGCTGGGCGTGTCGGAGGGCGAGAGGAGGCCCGGCAGAAGGCCCGAGAGCAGCCCAGCGTCGGCGGCCGGGGCGCTCACGAGAAGGAGCACGAGCACGCACCCGGCCAGCCGCAGCAAAGCCCTCGAACGAATCGCAGAGAAATCCACCTTCACCCTGACTGACAGCATCCGCCGCCTGCTCCTTCCGGGCATCCCCCATCCGGGCACTCTTGATCCCCCATTCGAGTGTTCGTGCTCCCTCGCGCCTTCTCAAGGGGTGAAACGGGGCCGACGATGAGGCTTGCGGTGGACTCCTCCGGCACGAGCGAGCGGCTGCGGGCGACCCCGCGCACGACAAGCCTCGACGCCGGCGAGCACCTGCCGATCGAGGCGCAGCGAGCCAGGCGGGTCCAGCCGCTCGCGAACCGGGAACGCTGGGCGGCAATCGTCCTCGGCGGCGGTTTCCTCGCCGCCGCGATCGCGGCCGCGGCGCTGCTGCCGACGCACCGCTCCGCGCCCGGTCTCGTCTACGCGGGCCTGATCGCTGCCTACGCGCTGGCCTTTCGCCTCGACTTCGAGGTCGGGACCGGCTCTGCGGTACCGACGCAGCTCCTGCTCGTGCCGATGCTCTTCACCTTGCCGCTGCGAGCGGTGCCGCTCTGCGTCGCGGCCGGGATCCTGCTGGCCGGGGCCGTGGACGGCGCCCGGCGCGCCCTCCATCTCGGCCGCACGCTCGTTCGCGTCGGCAACGCCTGGCACTCGCTCGGGCCTGTGCTCGTCCTCGCCGCGGTCGGCGAGCGCTCGCCGATGCTTCGCGCCTGGCCGCTCTACCTGGCCGCGCTCGCGGCTCAGTTCGTCGTCGACTACGGCGTCGGCGCGGCGCGGGGCCGGGTCTCGCTGGGAGTCTCACCGCGCGAACAGCTTCGCTCGATGGCCTCCGTCTACGTGATGGACGCGGCGCTCGCTCCGGTCGGGCTCGCGATCGCCTTCGCGGCCGGCGAGACCAAGTACGCCTTCCTGCTGGCGCTCCCCCTGATCGGCCTGCTCGCCGTCTTCTCGCGCGAGCGGCGAACGCTGATCGACTACGCGCTCGAGCTGGGTCAGGCCTATCGCGGTACCGCCTTCCTGCTCGGCGATGTGATCGAGGCGGACGATTCCTACACGGGCAGCCACAGCCGCGACGTGGTCGAGCTGACGCTCGCGGTCGCCGACCGGCTCGGCCTGGACGCCCGGGAGCGGCGCGATGCGGAGTTCGTCGCGCTCCTGCACGACGTCGGCAAGGTGCGGATTCCGAACGAGATCATCAACAAACCCGGCCCCCTCACCCCGGAGGAGCGGGGGATCATGAACGCCCACACAATCGCGGGCGAGAAGCTGCTCGAGCAGGTCGGGGGGCTGCTGGGGGAGGTCGGCCGGCTGGTTCGCTCCTGTCACGAGCACTACGACGGCAACGGCTACCCGGACGGACTGGCCGGCGAGGAGATCCCGCTCGTGGCGCGAATCGTCAGCTGCTGCGACGCCTTCCACGCGATGACGAGCGACCGCGCCTACCGGCGGGCGCTGCCGCTGGAGACGGCGCTCGAGGAGCTTCGCACCAACGCCGGCACGCAGTTCGATCCCCAGGTCGTGCGGGCGCTCGTCGCCGTCGCGGGCGCTCAGGCGCCGAGTTCGACGAGGAGCGGCGCCGTGTCGAGCGGCTGGTAGCCGAGCCGGGCGGCCACTTCTTCGCTCGATGGCCGCGTGCCCTCGCTGAACAGGCCGCGCAGGTGCTCGCCCGTCGTCTCGCTCCGCCACCAGCCCGCCCCGAGCTCGCGGACGAGGTGGTCGCGAAGCTGGGCGGAGCGGATCCACGCGCGCAGGTAATCGGCCGAGTAGAAGCCGGCATCCATGTCGGCGAGGTAGCCGTCGCCGCGGTAGGCGATCCCGGTGGCCGCCGTCAGCCGCTCGGAATAGCCCCGCTCGCTGCCGCCGCCGTCTGCGAATCGTGACCAGAACTCGAGCTCGAACTGGAGCTTCGCGGCGTAGCGGCGAAAGAGCAGCGACTCGAGGAAGGTCGTCGCCTCGGCGTTTCGCTCCGCCTCCGCGTCGGAGAGCCCGAAGTAGTGGGCGTGCCACTCCGGCTCGCGGGTGATCGCCTCGAAGATGTAGGAGTAGATCTCGGTCAGCGCATGGTCGCGCGAGAGATTGCGGAACGTGTAGGGCAGACGTGGGTCGCAGCCCGCGTAGTGGAGCGCGTGCCCGGCCTCGTGCAGGAAGGCCTGGTAGTCGTGCAGCCCGCCCTGGGCACGGGTGATCAGGTGCACGAGGGTCGGCGGGTCGGAGGGGATCACGCAGGCGCGCGGCGACTTCTGCGGCCGGTCGTCGAGATCGAGGTGGATGTTCGACTCGTGCCCGAGGTCGAACCCGAGCCGCTTGACCGTGTCCATGCAGACCTCGACCGCCCGCTCCTTCGTGTAGGTCGCCTCGAGCGGCGAGAGCCGGCGCAGGTAGGCGACGTGGTAGGAGGAGGGCGGCTGCTCCCGTTCGGGGCCGAGCAGCCGCTCGAACCAGCGCTCGCGGAGGACGACGTACTCGGCGCTCGAGCGCTCGCTCGCCTGGGCGAGCGCCGCCTCGAGCTCGCGCAGGGAGATCCCCTTCTCCTCCTCGTTTCGGGCCACCGGGTCTGCCTGGCCCGAGACGTCGGCCTCGAGCTCCTCGCCGGCGCGAAGCACCTCGAGCCGCTCCTCGTTGAACTCGGCCGAGCGGTCCGCGGTCAGCTCGCCGAGCTCCTCCCGCTCGCCGTAGCGAGCGAGCACGGCGAGCCTCGCCTGGGCCGAGCGAAGCGGCAGCTCCTCCCCCTGGAACTCGACCCGGGCCGCGAGAATCGCGTTCTCGAGCTGGTCCTCTCGCTCGGCGAGCTCGGCCGCCACGACCCCGGCCTCGCAGGTCTTCTGCAGGCGGTAGAGCCGCTCGCGCTCGTCGCCCGTGGCCTCCAGGTCGGCGGCGGCGCGGAGCGATTCGAGCTGCTCGCGCGTGAAGAGATCGCGGTAGCGCGCGACGATCTCGGCGCGCTCGGAGACCTCTTTCTCGCCCACGCGCACGGCCCGGCCCTCCTCGCAGCGCTCGTAGAGGTAACGGCGAAGCTGCGACTCGTACTCGGCGGGCGTGCGAACGGCGGTGACGCTCATCGGCGCTGCAATCTAACTCAAGCTCAAGGAGCGGCGAGCACGGCGACCGTGCTCGAAAGCTCGCTCAGTGTGAACGGCTTCCGTAGCACCGCGTCGACCTGCGGCCGGCGTGCCTGATCGATCTCGTAGCTACCGGTGAAGAGGGCGACCCGCTCGCTCGTGACCCCCTCGAGCACGCTCAAGCCGTCCCCGACGCCGACGTGCACGTCGAGCAGGACGACATCGATCGTTTCGTTCGCGAGCAGCTCGCGTGCCTGCTCGACCGTCGGCGCCTCGAGCACCCGGTAGCCCCCGAGCTCGAGGTTGATGCGGCAGAGCATCCGCATGCTCTCGTCGTCATCGACGACGAGCACGGTCTGTCCTTTCTCCCTCATGCCGCCGGCGGCGTGTCTAGCGTTAAGATCGCGCGGTGAGACCGGGCGTTGCGAGCGGCCAGCGTGAGGGCTATGCGGCAGAGCTCACCGGCCTTTGGAGACGCCTCGCCCGGGCCCTCGGCGAGCTCGAGGCGATTGCCTCCGACCCGGAGGAGCTGAGCGACGAGGACGGCCTGCTCGAGCGGTTGCCGTCGCTGCAGTACGGCCTGCACGCGGCGGCCGAGCTGGCGGTCGGCCTGCGCCCGCCGCCGGGCGCCGAGGCCGCGCACGGCGAGCTCGCAGCGGCGCTGGCGGCGGCTCGGGACCAGACGGCGGAGGTCGCCGAGGCACTCGAGCTCGGCGGTGCGGTCGCGGCGGAGTCGCTCCTGCCCGAGTGGCGTGGGGCGCTCTTTCGGGTTCGGCTCGCCCGCCTGCGGGTCGCCACCCCGAAGCCGCTTCCCGCCGAGGCCGGCCCGCCGCCGCTCGCCCTCGGCGCCTCCGCCCTCGTCGCGACCCTGCTCGCACTCGTCGGGACGGTTCTCTTCGCGGCCGGCGCGACGCTCGCTCTCTGGCCGGTCTGGGCGCTGGGATTGGCGCTCTTTGCGGGCGGCCTGCTCGTCTACAGGCCCCGCCCGTAACCGGTTCGCGCCCGGGCACGTTTGTTACTCAGAAGTAGTACGCGTCCCCCCTGCGGCATGTACATGATGGATCAGCTCTTGCCCCGTCCGAGCACGCAGTTTCGCCGTCGCGCCTGGCTCGAGTTTCAGCGGGCCCTGGATCCGCTCGCGCCGCCGAAATCACTCCCCGGCGCCTTGATCCGGGCCAGCGACTCCTCCTTGCCGAGGAGCTCCAGGCTCTCGAACAGGCCCGGCGAGACGGACGATCCCGTCACGGCCAGACGAATCGGCTGAAATGCCTGCCTCGGCTTGAGGCCGAGGCGCTCGGCGAGCGAGCGGAGCGTCGCCTCGATCGTCTGCGCCTCGAAGGGCTCGAGGTCTGCAAGCGCTTCTGCGGCCGCCGGGAGCACGCGGCCGTCCTCGAGCGGCTCCTCGGGTGGAACCCGCTGGAAGAAGAAGCCCGCGAAGCGCGGGAACTCGCCCAGGGTCGCGATCTTCTCCTGCACGAGCGGCGCCGCCCGGCGGATCAGCTCCTGATCCCAGTCGTAGCCTCGCTCGCGGAGGTAGTCGACGAGCCGGCCGGCGTACTCCTCGGGCGACAGCGTGCGCAGGATGACGCCGTTCATGTGGGTCAGCTTCTCGTGGTCGAACGTGGCCGCGCTCTTGCCGACCCGCTCGAGCGAGAACCGCTCCACGAGCTCCTCGCGCGTCATCAGCTCCGTGTGGTCGTCGTAGCTCCAGCCGAGCAGGGCGAGGTAGTTGACGAGCGCCTCCGGGAGGAAGCCCTCGCGGCGGAACTCCTCGACCGTGATCGCCCCGTGGCGCTTGGAGAGCTTGCGGCCGTCGGGGCCGTTGATCAGCGGCACGTGCGCGTACTCGGGCAGTGCCGCAGCCAGTGCCTCCAGGATCCGCAGCTGCTTGGGCGTGTTCGAGACGTGATCCTGGGCGCGGATCACGTGCGTGATCCGGTCGAGCGAGTCCTCGAGCGGCGAGACGAAGTTGTAGGTCGGCCGCCCGTCCGAGCGCACGATCACGACGTCCTCGAGCTGGGCGTTCGGATACTCGATCCGGCCGAGGACGGCGTCCTCCCAGGCCGTGATCCCCTCGTCGGGCATCCGGAAGCGAATCGCCCCCTCGTCCTCGTAGGCCTTGCCCTCCGCGAGCAGACGGCCTGCCACCTCCTGCGCCTCGCCCATCCGCTCCAGCTGGAAGGTCACTTGACCGTCCCAGTCGAGCCCGAGCCAGCGCAGCGACTCCTGGATCTGCTCGGTCGCCTCGGCCACCTCGCGGCCGGTGTCCGTGTTCTCGATCCGCAGGCGAAACTCACCACCCTCGTGGCGCGCGAAGAGCCAGTTGAAGAGGGCCGTGTGGGCGCCGCCGATATGCAGGTAGCCCGTCGGGCTGGGGGCGAAGCGGACGCGAACGGCCACGCGAGTAGCGTACTGTCGTGGCCGAGCGGGTCCTGAGTCTGCGCGAGCTCAACCGGACGACGCTCCACCGCCAGCTCCTGCTCCGCCGCCGCCGGCTCTCGCCGGTGCGGGCGATCGAGCGGCTCGCGGGGCTGCAGGCGCAGCTCGCCTCCTCCCCCTATCTCGCGCTCCACGCCCGCTTGGAGGGATTCGAGCGCCGCTCGCTCGAGCGGGCGCTCCTTGAAGAGCGGGTCGTCAAGGCCCTGCTGATGCGGGCGACGATGCACCTCGTCTCTGCGGCCGACTACCCGTTCTTCGACGCCGCCGTCCGCGAGGCGCGGACGCTCGGCCGCGTGCGGGGGATGGCGCGTCCTCCCGAGGCGCTCGTCGAACGGGCGCTCGAGCTGACGCGGGAGCGGCCCCGGAGCCGCACCGAGCTGATGGAGGCGCTCGGCTTCCACCCTCGGACGGTCGAGTCCGACGAGCTGCGGACCTACTCGTGGGTCGTCGCCCTCGCCCGGCTCGAGCAGATGCCGGAATCGGCCCTGTACGGGTTCCGCGGCTCGCCGCTCTACCGCCCGCTCGAGCACAAGCTTCCCTCTCGCCGCGAGGGTGCGGCGAGGCTGGTCCATCGCTACCTGGGCGCCTTCGGGCCGGCCACGCGCGGCGATCTCTCGCAGTGGAGCGGTGTGCCAGTCCGGGAGCTGGCGCTGGGATTCGAGTCGCTCGCACTGCGCACCTTCCGAGACGAGCAGGGCCGCGAGCTGCTCGATCTGCCCCGCGCACCACTCGTCTCGGCGGAGGAGGGGGCGCCGCCCCGTCTGCTGCCGCGCTGGGACGAGCTCCTGCTCGCCCACAAGGACCGCCGGCGCGTGCTCCCGGAAGCCTACCGCAAGCTCGTGATCCACAAAACCGGCGACGTCCAGCAGACCTTCCTCGTCGATGGCTTCGTGGCTGGTCTCTGGCGCCAGGAAGGAAGCCGCGTCCTGCTCGAGGCCTTCGCCCCCTTGCCACGGAGGGCACGTGGCGAGCTCGAGCGCGAGGCGCGCCGGCTCGCCGAGTGGCTGCGGTAGCCGCGGCGGCCCCGGGCGGGCGCCGCGCCCGGTTCGGCCGGCAGCGAGGGGCTAGCCTTCGGCGCAGTGCAGCTCGGCGCCCACGTCTCGACCTCCGGCGGCATCCACACGGCGATCGACCGGATCGAGGCGATCGGCGGCGACTCGGTCCAGCTCTTCACGCAGAGCCCGCGCACCTGGCGCCCGACGAACCACGATCCCGTCAATTTCGAGCGCTTCAGGGAGCGTCGCGTCGAGGCCGGCATCGACGGGGTCGTCTGCCACGCGCTCTACCTGATCAACCTGGCGAGCCCGAACGACGACGTGTACGAGAAGTCGGTCTCGGCGCTGCAGACGACGGTCGACGTCGCCTGCGCGATCGAGGCCGACGCGGTCGTCTTCCACGTCGGCTCCCATCAGGGAGCGGGCCTCGAGGCCGCCCTCGAGCGGGTGATCCCGGCCCTCGAGCGAGCGCTCGAGCGCTGCTCGGAGACGACCTGGCTCCTGATCGAGAACTCGGCCGGGGCGGGTGGCACGATCGGCCGTTCGATCGAGGAGCTGGCCCTCCTCTACGACGCGCTCGGGCGCCACGAGCGGCTCGGGATCTGCCTCGATACCTGCCATCTCTACGTCTCGGGCTACGACGTCACCAGGCGAGCCGAGCTCGACCGGGTGCTCGCCGCGGTCGACGAGGCGATCGGGCTCGAGCGCCTGCGCGCCCTGCACGTCAACGATTCGAAGGCGCCGCTCGGCTCGAACCGCGACCGCCACGAAAACATCGGCGACGGCCTGCTCGGCGAGGAGCTCGGCGTCTTTCTCGCCCATCCGAAGCTGCAGGGCCTGCCGGCGCTGCTCGAGGTTCCCGGCCGGGCGGGCAAGGGGCCCGACGCGGAGCAGGTCCGCAAGCTCAAGGAGCTACACGCCGAGGCTACGAGGAAGCGGCGGGGCGGATCTGCGCGAACACCCGGAAGGTCGGCTCGCCGACCGGCAGCTCGTAGAACTCCGGGTTGAGGCAGCCGATCTCCTCCGTCCGGCTGTCGTAGCAGCTCTCGACTTCGACCCGGCAGATCGGCAGCGGCCGGCGGGTCGCCTTGACCGCCCCGAACTCACCGCTTCTCTCCGCCGCCCGGAGCAGGTCGAAGTCGATCTCGACGTCGAACACCTTCTGCATGCAGCCGACGTAGGTGTGCCCGAACTCCTCGTAGGAGTAGAGGAACGAGCAGCCACGCTCAGCGCAGGCGGCCGGGTAGACGACCTTGTCGCAGAGCACCCCGCAGCGCCTGCACTCGAGCTCGTCCTGGGGATGGAGCGGCAGCGTGCTCGGCCGCGTGACGAGATCGCGCTCGGTCTCCATAGGTGAATTTTGGGTGACAGCACACACCCGCCGCAAGACTTGACAAGCGCGCCGCCAGGGGCTAGGAGGCCGCCGCGCTCGCCAGACGGTCGACCACGTTCAGAACGTCCAGCTGTGTGAAGGCTTGGAAATCGGGCTCGCCGCCCTCCGGATGCTCGTCGGCGCGAAACCAGAGCGCCTGCACGGTCGTCAACCCGAGCTCGCCCGCGCCGCGGATGTCCTCGTAGAGGCGGTCGCCGACGAAGACGGCCGCGGCGGGCTCGACGCCGAGCTTCGCGAGGGCCACCTCGAAGATCTCGGGATGGGGTTTTCGCTTGCCGACCTGGGAGGAGAAGACCGCGAGATCGACCCGCTCGGCGAGCCCGAGCTGCTCGAGGTCTGCCTGCAACAGCCACGCGGGGTCGAAGGCGTTCGAGACGATCGCCAGCTTGAGGCCGCGGCCACGGAGCGCCTCCAGGAGCGCGTGAGTGTGGGCGCCGAGCTGGCGGGCCGGCTCCCAGGCGGCGTGCTCGGCCTCGAGGAAGCGGGTCAGCTCCTCCTCTTTGAGCTCGAGCCCGAAGTCCCGGAAGAGCTGCCGGACGAGCCCCGGATACTCGAGCTCCTCGACCGTACCGGGCGCCCAAAAGAGCGGCTCGTAGCGCTCGCGGAAGTGCGCCGTCAGTCGCGCCACCTCGGGCAGGTCGTCCCGCCGAAGCGCGCGAATGCCGGCCCAGTGGCCCGCCTCGACGAGGGCTTCGTCGTAGGCGAAGCGCATCAGGGTGTCGCCCCAGTCGAAGAGGACGGCGCTCGGCACGGCGCTAGGGTATCCGCGTGGCGCGGAAGCTCCTGTGGGCGGCTCTCGCGCTCGCTCCGATCACGTTTCTGGCCGACTTCGCCTTCCACGCCGGCGCCGTCCTTTTGTTCGTGCTCGCGGCGCTCGCGCTCGTGCCGCTCGCCTGGCTGATCGGCGATTCCACCGAGCACGCGGCCGAGCACACCGGGCCCGGGATCGGCGGCTTCCTGAACGCAAGCTTCGGCAACGCGCCGGAGCTGATCATCGCGCTGATCGCGGTCGCCGACTCGCTGCCGAACGTCGTCCGGGGCTCGCTGGCCGGCAGCGTGATCTCGAACCTGCTGCTCGTGCTCGGGATCGCGCTCGTCCTGGGGGGAGACGACAGGCCGCTCGACCGGCACTCGCTGCTACTCCAGCTGGCGCTGGTGGCGCTCGCGCTCGCCCTGTTCGCGGCGCCCTCGATCGCTGGCTGGCACGGCAACCCCGAGCGCCATTCGCTCGCCGTCCTGACGACCCCGCTCGCGGTCCTGCTCCTGCTCGTCTACGTCGTCGTCCAGAGCGCGCAGCTACGGCGCTTCCGGCAGGCGCATGCCGAGCGCGGCCGCGAGGCGGACGCCTCGGCGTGGCCGCTGCCGCGCGCCTTGCTCGCCCTCGCGCTCGCGACCGCGGGCACCGCCCTGACGAGCGAGATCCTCGTCCACTCGCTGCGGGGATTCGCGAAGGCCGCCGGCCTCTCGCAGTTTTTCATCTCGATCGTGATCGTCGCCGTGGTCGGCAATGCGGCCGAGCACGGCGGCGCAATCGTGATCGCCCGCCGCGGCAAGATGCGGCTCGCGACGGAGATCGCCGTCTCCTCGAGCGCGCAGGTGGCGCTCTTCGTGATCCCGACGGTGGCGCTCCTTTCCTGGGCCGTCAAACCCGCGCTGCCGCTGGCGTTTCGCTGGGAGGAGCTCGCCGCGATGGCGGGGGCGACGCTCGCGGCCGCACTCGTCCTGCAGCGCGGGCGGACCCTCCGCTGGCAGGGGCTCGTGCTCGTCTCGCTCTACGTCGCGCTCGCGGTCGCCTACGGCTTCGCGGGCGAGCGCACCTAGCCCCGGGTCCCCTCGCCCCTCGGCTCAGGCGCGGGCGAGCACGCCGAGCGCGCGCGGAATCGCGTCGATCGCCCGCTCGATGTCGGCATCCGAGATGTCGAGGTGGGTGACCGCGCGCACCACGCCCGGGTGCGGGGTCAGCGAGAGCCCGATCTGCTCGCGCGCGAGCCGCTCGAGCGCCTCGGCGGAATCGAGTCCGAGCAGGCCGACCTTCACCTGGACGAAGTTCGTCTCCACCTGCTCGAGGTCGACGGGGACACCCGCGGCGACCAGGCCCTCGGCCAGCCGGCGGGCCCGGCGGTGGTCGTCGCCGAGCCGCTCGATGTTGTGCTCGAAGGCATAGAGGCCCGCAGCCGCGACGATCCCGGCCTGGCGCATCGCACCGCCGAAGCGGTGTTTGAGGCGGCGCGCCTTCGCCATCAGCTCGCCGGAGCCGGCAACGAGCGCCCCCAGGGGGCAACCGAGCCCTTTCGAGAGGCAGAGCGTGACCACATCGAAGCGCTCGCCGAGCTCGGCCGCCGGGACGCCGCTCGCCGTCGCCGCGTTCAGCAGCCGCGCCCCGTCAAGGTGCAGGGAGAGCTCGAGCTCGCGGCAGCCGGCCACGAGCGCCTCGAGCTCTTCGAGCGGCCAGACGCGCCCCCCGGAGGCGTTGTGGGTGTTCTCGACCGAGACGATGCGCGTCCTCGGGCTGTGCGTGTCGTCGCCACGCCGGAAGAGCCGCTTGATCTCGTCGACTCCGAAGCGGCCGGCCGTCCCGCGGATCGGCCGCGTCATCAGCTGCGCGTGCACGGCGGGCCCGCCGAGCTCGGAGAGCAGGATGTGGGCGTTCTCCTCGGCGATTAGCTCGTCGCCGGGAGTGCCGAGCGTGCCAAGCGCGATCTCGTTGGCCATCGTCGCCGTCGGCACGAAGACGGCCTCGGGCTGGCCGAGCAGCGCGGCGGCGCGCCGCTCGAGCTCGTTCACGGTCGGGTCCTCCCGCCGCTGCTCGTCGCCGACCTCGGCGCGGGCGATCGCCTCGCGCATGCCGGGCGAGGGCTTCGTCTTCGTGTCCGAGCGAAGATCGAGCACGTCCCTATTCTGCAGCCGTGGACCTGGCTGCCCTGCAGGAGACGCTCGCGCGGCGCGGCGAGCCCGGCTTCCGGGCCCGGCAGGTCTGGCTCTGGACCGCGCGCGGGGCCGGCGGCTACGAGCAGATGACGAACGTCCCGGCGGCGCTGCGAGCCTCGCTCGCGGAGGAGCTGCCGTTCTCGACGCTGAGCGTGCTGCGGGAGGCGCGCTCGCGCGACGGCACGGTCAAGGTGCTGTTCCAAACCGCCGACGGCCAGCCGGTCGAGGCCGTCCTGATGCGCTACCGCGACGGTCGCCGCTCGATCTGCGTCTCCTCCCAGAGCGGCTGTCCGCTGACGTGCACGTTCTGTGCGACCGGTCAGATGCGCTTTGCCCGCAATCTCAGCGCTTCGGAGATCCTCGACCAGGCGCTGCACTTTCGCCGGCTCGAGGCGATCGACCACTGTGTCTTCATGGGCATGGGCGAGCCGATGCTGAATCTGGACGAGGTGGTGGCCGCGGCCCGCCGGCTGCCCGACCTCGGCGTCACCCACCGCCGGACGACGATCTCCACGGTCGGCTGGCTGCCCGGCCTGCGGCGCTTCGTGGACGAGGTCGAGGAGCCGATTCGGCTCGCGCTCTCGCTCCATGCCGCCGAGCCCTCGCTCCGTTCCGAGCTGATGCCGGTCAACGACCGTTTCCCGGTCGCCGAGGTGATCGCCGAGTGCCGGCGCTACTTCGAGCTGCGCCGCCGCAAGGTGTTTGTGGAGTACGTGCTCCTGGCGGGCGTCAACGACCGCGTCGAGCAGGCGCGCGCGCTGGCGGAGCTGCTCGACGGGAGGCTCTTCAAGGTCAACCTGATCCCCTACAACCCGACCGGCGCCTTCGCGGGCTCCTCGCCGAAGGCGACCGCGGCGTTTGCAGCCGAACTGCGCCGGCGCGGGATTCCGACCACGCTCCGGCTGACGCGAGGCCGCGAGATCGCGGCGGCCTGCGGCCAGCTGGCCGCTGCGTCCTAGTGACCTGAGTCGTTGATTCGCTGGCAGTAGCTGGCGAGGCTGTCGAGGATCTCGTCTGCGGTTTTGTGCCAAACGAACGGTCTCGGGTTGTCGTTCCAGTTGGTGATCCAGGTGCGGATCGAGGCGACGAGGTCCC
>DASUWJ010000094.1:0-2692 GCA_036378475.1 Gaiellaceae bacterium | reverse complement strand
GGATCGAAGAAACCGAGCCGGTTCGGAAACAGGCGCGTGGCGAGTCCGTAGAGCGAGAGAGCCGTGATCCCGGTCAGGAGGCCGCCGAGCAGCTGGGAGAGCGAGCGCCGACCGGCGAGCAGCACGGCGACCGTCCCACCGCCCACGTAGACGAGCACCCGCTCGCCCTCGAGGAACGACTGTGGCGCGCTCTCCGACCAGGCGGTGGAGAGCCAGATCCAGCCTCCCGTCGCGAGCAGGGCCGCGCAGAACAGAAGCTCGAGCCGGGAGAGCTCGAGCTCGGCCCGAAAGAGGAGAACGAGCGCGACCAGCCAGAAGAAAACAAGCGCCGTCCAGCCCCACGCGGTCGGGAAGTAGCCGCCCTTCGCGGCGCCCATCCCGGCGGCGACGGCAAACGCGAACAGCGCGAGCGCGAAATCCCAGAAAACGACGCGGCCCCGCCAGGCAGCGAGCGCCCGTCCCCGCCCGGCCGGCTTCGACTCGGAGACCGAGGCTTGAGCCATCGCGGCGCAAACTGTAGTGAGCGACACCGCGAACGGCGCCCCGGCCACTCAGGCCGGGAGTCGAAACGGCCGATAGACCCTTGGATGGAGGCCGCGGAGCTCCCGACTCCTCTCCCCGAGCGGTCCGCCTCCTCGTTCGGACCGCACACCCTGCTCGGGGAGCTCCTCGTTCGAAGCGGCCAGATCACGCCCGAGCAGCTCGAGCAGGCGCTCGCGGAGCAGAGCGGCCTCGCCGAACACGTCCGACTGGGGGAGATTCTCGTCGCCCGCATCTGGCTGACCCGCAAGGAGCTCGCCCGGGCCCTGGCCGAACAGCACGGTCTCGAGTTCGTCGACCTCGCCCGGCTCGAAGTCGAATCGGCGGCGACCAGCCTGCTGACCGAGCAGTTCGCCCGGCGCGCGCAGGTGCTGCCCGTTCGCCTCCTCGGCGAGAACCTGGTCCAAGTCGCGATCGCCGATCCGACCAACCTACGGACGGCGGATGACCTCCGGCTCGCGCTCGGCCTCAACATCCAGCTTGCCGTCGCCGATGCCTCGGCCCTCGAGGGGACGATCGAGCGCACCTACCGCGTCCACGTCGAGATCACTCGGGAGGGCGAGGAGAACGGGAGCGTCTCACTCGACGACGTCCTCGAGCGCGGTGACGGGGATGCGCCGACGATCGAGCTCGTCAATTCGATCCTGAGCCGCGCGATCAGCGAGGGTGCCTCAGACATTCACTTCGATCCGCAGCCGAACGAGGCGATCGTCCGGGCACGGATCGACGGCGTCCTGCGCCGGATGGCTGTGGTCCCGAAGGGAACGGAGGTCTCGGTGCTGGGCCGCCTGAAGGTGATGGGCCAGCTCGACATCGCCGAGAAGCGCCTGCCGCAGGACGGAAGCTTCTCGATCCGCTACGGCGAGCTGCCCGTCGACGTCCGGGTCGCGATCGTGCCGACAAAGCACGGCGAGCACGTCGTCCTGCGCCTGCTGCAGCGCGCCGTCCGGCTCGATCTCCCCGAGCTCGGGCTCGGCCCCGTGAACGAGGCAGCCTTCCTGGCCTCGATTCGCCAGCCCTACGGCGCCGTGATCGCCTGCGGACCGACCGGTAGCGGCAAGACGACGACCCTGTACGCGGCGCTCGACCTGCTGAACGAGGAGGGCAGGGCGATCACGACGATCGAGGATCCGGTCGAGTACCAGCTGCCGGGCGTGAACCAGGTCGAGGCGCATCCGAAGATCGGGCTGACGTTCGCGCGCGGGCTCCGCACGATCCTGCGCAGCGATCCCGACGTGCTCCTCGTGGGCGAGATCCGAGACGAGGAGACGGCGCTGATCGCGACCCAGGCGGCGATGACCGGACACCTCGTGCTGACGACGCTGCACGCGAACGATGCCCCGAGCGCGCTCGCCCGCCTGAAGAACATGGGCGTCGACCCCTCGCTCATCGCCGCCTCCCTCAACTGCATCGTCGCGCAGCGGCTCGCGCGCCGGCTCTGTACCCACTGCCGCGAGGCGTACACGCCCGACGCGGCCGAGCTCTCCGCGGCCGGGCTCGTCGCCGACGGTCCGGGCGGAACGCTCTACCGCGCCCAGGGCTGCCTCCAGTGCTCCGGCACGGGCTACCGCGGCCGGGTCGCCGTCTACGAGGTTCTGCCCGTCAAGGGCCAGGTGCGAATCGCGATCGAGGGCTCGACCGAGGAGCTCGCCGCGGCGGCGACCGAGCAGGGAATGATAACGCTTCGGCACGACGGCCTGCGCCTCTGCGTCGAGGGGATCACCTCGCTCGAGGAGGTGCGGCGCGTGATCGGCGACCGGATGGTCGGCGGTGCGTAGATCGCTACACTTCCGCCCCGCCGGGCGCATTCGTCTAGTGGCCTAGGACACCGCCCTCTCACGGCGGCGGCACGGGTTCGAATCCCGTATGCGCCTCTCTGTGTCACAAGCTGAGCCGCGTCCGGCGCAACCAAGCGAGTCAGTTGTGACATACGTGCCGCCGATGGGCGTCGCGTGCAGACCCGGGTGCAGACCTCGCCACGGGCTTTTAGTCGCAACGAGTGCCTTTAACGGCGTTGATCAGGCTACGCGGCGCGAGGTTCGCATTCGTCTGAAGCCGCATCGCTCCAACGAATTGCGACCTCCAACGGAGCGACCGAAGAGTCAAGTCGTCTGAAGTGGTGTAGCGCTCTCGCTCGTCGGATCGTTGACGG
>DASUWJ010000093.1:0-13572 GCA_036378475.1 Gaiellaceae bacterium | reverse complement strand
CAGACCTACCCGCCAGGGAGGGCGTCACCTATCTCGACGATCCCGAGGAGACGGTGCTGGCGACGGTGACGATGCCGACCCGGATCGTCGAGCCCGAGCCCGAGGAAGAGGAGCTCGAGGAGGGCGAGCTGCCCGAGGGCGAGGTGCCCGAGGGCGAGGAGGCACCCGAGGGTGCCGCAGAGGCACCGGCCGAGCCGGGGGCGGACGCCGCCGGCGAGCACGGCACGACCGAGGGCTAGCCCGTGCAGCTGTTTCGTCGGGGCGAGCGCGCCCCGACGCTCGACCTGCTCGTGGTCGGGCTTGGCAACCCGGGCCGGCGCTACGAGCAGACCCGTCACAACGCCGGCTGGCTCGTGGCCGACGAGCTCGCCCGCCGGTTCGACGGTTCCTGGCGGGGGAAGTTCTCGGGGCAGCTCGCGCTGCTGCGGCTCGGGGAGCTGAGGCTCGCGCTGCTCAAACCGGAGACGTTCATGAACGACTCCGGCCGCTCGGTCGCCGCGGCGGCGAAGTTCTTCAAGGTCGAGCCGGCGTCCTTGCTGGTCGTGCACGACGATGTCGATCTCGAGCGAGGGCGAGTGCAGGCCCGCGCCGGCGGCGGCCTGGCGGGGCACAACGGGCTCCGCTCGCTGGCGCAGGCGCTCGGGACGCAGGAGTTTCTGCGCCTTCGGCTCGGGGTCGGCCGCCCCGGGCGCGGCGACCCGCGCTCGGTGGCCGACTACGTGCTCTCGCCGTTCGAGCCGACAGACGCTGCCGAGCGGCTGGTCGAAACGGGGGCAGAGGCAGTCGAGACGCTCGCTCGAGAAGGGCTCGAGGCCACCCAGCGGCGCTTCAACTGAAGGGGCGGGAGCGGCGGCGTCGAGGCCCCGGGCGCGGGCTACGATGACGGGAGCGGAACCGCCGGTTCCGCCTTTCGTCATGGACCAGCCGATACTCCGCGCCTTCCTCGCCGAGCTCGTCGACTCGGAGCGGCTGCGGCAGTTTGCGGCAGCCCTGCCGACGCGCGCCCGCGTGAGCGGGCCGGCGCTGCCGCTCCTCCTCGCCGCGCTGCACGAGCTTGAACGGACGGGTGGGGGGAAGCAGGAGCCGCAGCCCGAGCGCGTCCCCGCAAGCTCGCTCGCCCGCGGCCTGGTCTGCGTCCTGCCCGAGGACGCCGACGCGCGCGACGCGGCCGAGGCGGCCGAGTGGTTCCTCGGCCCTGAGCGCGTCGGCCTGCTGCCGAGCCGCGGGGTGCACTGGGCCTCGGGGCTGGAACCGCCGCCACACCTCGTCGGCGAGCGCGCCCGGGCGCTCGCCGTGCTCGCCGGCGGCGGCCTCGTCTGCGCCGGCGCGGTGGCGCTCGCCGAGGGCATGCCGCCGCTCGGAGAGCGGCCCGAGCCGGTCGAGGTGGCGCCGGGCCAAGAACCAGGGATCGAGCAGCTTGCCGAGCGCTTCGCCCTCGCCGGCTACGCGCGCTCGGAACGGGTCGAGGAGCGAGGCCAGTTCGCGGTGCGCGGCGGCCTCGTCGACGTCTTTCCGACCACCGGCCGCGAACCCTTGCGGATCGAGTTCTTCGGCGACGAGATCGAGTCGGTGCGGGCCTTCTCTCCTTTCACGCAGCGGGCCCTGCATCCCGTTGAGCAGGCGGTCGTCTTTCCGGCGGCCGAGCGCCGCCTCGAGCTGGCGGAGCCGACGCTCCGAGACGAGGAGCAGGGGCCGCACCCGGTCCCCGACGACCTCGTCTCGGCTCTGCCGCGCCCGCCGGATCTCGTCTGGGAGCGCGAGGAGGTGCGCAAGGTCTGCCTCGAGGAGCTCGGGATCGAGCCGGAGCTCGCAGGCGTGAGCGAGCTCGATCCGCTGCCGGCGAACCAGCCGTTCTCCTTCGAGGCCCAGCGCCCCGCCCTCGCCGCCCGCGGGCTCGCGGAGGCCGAGAACGAGCTCGCCGCGCTCGTTCGGGCCGGCCAGCGCGTCGTCGTCACCTTTCCCCACCGCGGCGAGGCGCTGCGGACGCAGAACCTGCTCCGCCGTCTCGAGGCGCGCCTGCTCGAGCCGGGCGAGCCGCTGCCCGGCGAGGCGGAGCTCCTCTTCGCCGTCTCGCCGGCGCGGCGCGGCTTCGTCTGGCGGGAGCTCGGGCTCGTCCTGCTCGCCGATACGCAGGTCTTTCGCAAGCGCACCCCGAGCGGATACCGGGCCGCCAGGCACGCGCGAGCCCTGCAGAGCTTCGCCGACCTGCGTACGGGCGACTACGTGGTGCACGAGGATCACGGTGTCGGCCGCCTGCAGGCCTTCGAGACGAAGGAGGTCGCGGGCGTGACCCGGGACTACCTGTTGCTCGCCTTTCGGGGCAAGGACCGCCTCTACGTCCCGCACGAGCAGATCGGCAAGGTCTCGCGCTACGTCGGCGCCACCGCTTCGGCGCCGGCGCTCTCGAAGCTCGGCGGCAAGGCCTGGCAGAATCTGAAGAGCCGCGCCAGGGAGAGCCTGCGCGAGCTCGCGGGCGAGCTGCTCGCCCTGTACGCGCGGCGCCAGCAGGCCGAGGGCCTGGCCTTCGAGCTTGCGAACGACTGGCTGGAACGGCTGGAGGCCGACTTCCCCTACCGCGAGACCGAGGACCAGCAGCGGGCAATCGAAGCGGTCAAGGAGGACCTCGAGGCGCCGCGGCCGATGGACCGGCTCGTCTGCGGCGACGTCGGCTTCGGCAAGACCGAGGTCGCGGTCCGGGCCGCTTTTGCGGTCGCCGTCAACGGCAAGCAGACACTGATGCTCGTGCCGACGACCGTGCTCGCGCAGCAGCACTGGAACACGTTCCGGGAGCGCTACCGCGACTTTCCGGTCCGGGTCGAGATGATCTCGCGCTTCCGCGCCCCGGCCGAGGTCAAGCGCGTGCTCGCCGAGTTCAACGAGGGCAAGGTCGAGGTGCTCATCGGCACGCATCGCGTGCTCTCGCGTGACGTCATCCCGAAGGACCTCGGCCTGGTCATCGTCGACGAGGAGCAGCGTTTCGGCGTCGCGCAGAAGGAGCTCCTGCGCCAGTTGCGCCTGGAAGTCGACGTGCTCAGCCTGACCGCGACGCCGATCCCGCGCACGCTGCACATGTCCCTTTCCGGTCTCCGCGACATCTCCGTGATCGAGACGCCGCCCGAGGGTCGCCGCCCGATCCGCACCTTCGTCGGCGAGTACGACGACGAGCTGATCCAAGCGGCGCTCCGCCGGGAAAAGGAGCGGCAGGGCCAGTCCTTCTACCTGCACAACCGGGTCGAGACGATCGACGAGGCGGCGGAGCGCCTGCGCCAGCTCTGCCCCGAGCTGCGCTTCATCGTCGCCCACGGGCAGATGCGGGAGAAGCAGCTCGAGGAGCACATGCTCTCGTTCCTCTCCGGTGATGCCGACGTGCTCGTCTCGACGACGATCATCGAGTCGGGCCTGGACATCCCGCAGGCGAACACGCTGCTCGTCGAGCGGGCGGAGCTGCTCGGGCTCGCGCAGCTGTACCAGATCCGGGGGCGCGTCGGTCGCTCCGACGTCACCGCGCACGCCTACCTCTTCTACCCCGACGCGAAGGAGCTGAGCCCCGAGGCCCGCGCCCGTCTGGCCACGCTGGCCGACCACACGGAGCTCGGCGCGGGGTTCGCGATCGCGATGCGGGACCTCGAGATCCGCGGCGCGGGCGACCTGCTCGGCGCCGAGCAGTCCGGCCACGTGGCGGCGCTCGGGTTCGAGCTCTACGTCGAGCTGCTCGGCGAGGCCGTGGCCGAGCTTTCGGGGCAGCGGCGCGCCGTCGCCCGCCCCGTTCGCGTAGACGCACGCGTCGATGCCTACGTCCCGGCCGCCTACATCGGCTCCGAGGCGCTCAAGATCGACCTGCACCGGCGGCTCGCACTGAGCGAGTCAGAGGACGAGCTGCGCGAGTTGCGGGCGGCGACCGAAGACCGCTACGGCCCGATCCCGGTGCCGGTCGAAAACCTGTTCGCGATCCAGGAGGCCAAGCTGAAGCTCGCGCAGCTCGGCGCCGACTACCTCGTCTTCCGCGGCGGGAGGGCGACGGTCGGGCCGCTCGAGCTCGGCTCGGGCGAGCTGCGCGCGCTCCGGGGCCGGGTCGAGACGGCCATCTACACGACCGCCCGCAGGGAAGTCTCGTTACGAGACGAAGACTTCGGCGGAGCCCTCCGACTTGTCGATGCTATGCTCGAAACGCGCCAAGCAGCCTGAACGTCGGGCCCAGCTTGGCTCTTCGTACGTCATGAAGCACATCCGGCTCGTCATTCTGCTCGCGCTCACGGCGCTGCTTTTGGCGGCGTGCGGCGGCAGCGGTGCGCGCTCCGTGCCGAACAACGCGGTCGCTGTCGTCGGCGGCGACACGGTCACGAAGGACCGCTACAACGGCGTCCTCTCGCAGGCGGAGCGAAGCTACAAGGCCCAGCACCGGTCGTTCCCGAAGCCCGGCACGCAGGCGTTCACCATTCTGCGGGCGCAGATCATCCAGTTCCTCGTCGAGCGCTCGGAGTACGAGCAGAAGGCGAAGGATCTCGGCGTCTCGGTCAGCGACAAGGAGGTGAGCGACCGGCTGCAGCAGGTCAAGCAGCAGTACTTCGTCAATCCGCCGGGGCAGAAGCCGGCGACGAAGGCGCAGATCGAGCAGCGCTACCTGAGGCAGCTCAAGTTGCAGGGACTGACCGACGCCGATGTCCGCGACGGCCTGCGCTACCAGCTCCTACGCACCAAGGTCTACGACAAGGTCACTGCCAACGTGGCCGTCTCCGACAGCGACGCCAAGAGCTACTTCGACAGCCACAAGGCGCAGTACTCGCAGCCGGCGGTGCCTGAGAGCCGCGAGGTGCGGCACATCCTCGTCAAGAGCCGCGCGCTCGCGCTCAAGATCTACAAGAAGCTCAAGGCCGGCGGCAACTTCGCGAAGCTCGCGCTCAAGTATTCGATCGATCCCAGCAAGACGAGCGGGGGCGTGCTCACGATCTGCAAGCAGCAGGCGGTCAGCTGTATCAAGACGGTGGCGCCCTTCGAGCGGACGGCCTTCGCCCTGAAGACGGGCGAGATCTCCAAGCCCGTGCACACCCAGTTCGGCTGGCACGTGATCCAGGCGCTCGGCCCGGTCAAGCCGGCGACCCCGGCCAAGCCGATTCCGTTCGACCAGGTCAAGGCGGCGATCAAGCAGCAGCTGCTCCAGCAGAAGAAGCAGACGACGATGACCAAGTGGTGGAACGACACGAAGGCGAGCTTCGCCGGCAAGACCTCCTACCAGACCGGCTACGCCCCACCGGCGACCTCGACGACGCCGACGACGACCACCTAGGGTGGCGCTTGCAGAGGCGCTGCTCGAGCTGCAAGAGCTCACAGAGCGCCTCCGTTTGGACTGTCCCTGGGATCGGGAGCAGACGGCGAGGACGATCGTCCCTCACACCGTGGAGGAGGCCTACGAAGTGGCCGACGCGGCGGCGGTCGGCGACGGCGCCAGGCTCCTCGACGAACTCGGCGATCTCCTCTTCCAGGTCTACTTCCTCGCTCTTCTGCTCGCCGAGCGCGGGGAGGGGGATCTCGAGTCGGTCGCGAG
This sequence comes from Gaiellaceae bacterium, assembly GCA_036378475.1. GTDB lineage: Bacteria > Actinomycetota > Thermoleophilia > Gaiellales > Gaiellaceae > 13-2-20CM-68-14. The sequence continues at coordinate 8,030 of DASUWJ010000093.1, read as the reverse complement.
AGGGATCCAGGCCAAGCTCGTCTCGCGCCACCCACACCTCTTCGGCGAGGCCGAGGCGAAAACCGCGGGCCGGGTCCGCGAGAACTGGGAGCGGCTGAAGCGGGAGCAGGAGGGCCGCGCGGGGATCTTCCACGATCTCCCGCCGGCTCTGCCGGCGCTGAGCTACGCCGGCAAGGTCCAGCGCCGGGCGGCGGCGGTCGGCTTCGAGTACCCGGATTTGGGCGGTGCGCTGGCGGATCTTGAGGAGGAGCTGCGGGAGCTCAAGGGTGCCCTCGCCGCGGAGGGCGGACGAGCGCCGGAGACCGAGCCGGCTCTCGAGGTCGCGGACGAGCTGGGAGATCTCCTCTTCGCCGCCGTCAACGTCGCCCGGCACGTCAACGTCGACCCCGAGCTCGCCCTCCGCGCCGTCTGCGGGCGGTTCCGCGCTCGCGTCGAGCGCGCGGAGGAGCTGGCGGCCGGGAACGGCCGGGACTGGTCGGCGCTGTCACTCGCCGAGCAGGACCGCTACTACGACGAGGCCAAGGAGCTCTTGCGCTGAGCGCGATCAGTGACCTCCGCGCCCGCCAGATTCTGGACTCGCGCGGAAATCCGACGGTCGAGGTCGACGTCCGGCTCGCCTCGGGCGCGCTCGGCCGAGCGGCAGTCCCCTCGGGCGCCTCCACAGGCGCGCACGAGGCCGTCGAGCTGCGGGACGGCGGCGCCGCCTACGGCGGCAAGGCCGTGAGCAAGGCCGTCGCGAACGTCGAAGGCGAGCTCGCCTCGGCCGTGCGGGGGCTCGCCGCCGAAGACCAGCAAGCGCTCGACCGCCGCCTGATCGAGCTCGACGGCACGAAGAACAAGGGCCGGCTCGGCGCCAACGCGATCCTCGGCGTCTCGCTCGCGACCGCCAGGGCCGCGGCCGCTGAGGCCGGCAGCTCGCTCTATCGGTACCTGGGCGGCGAGGAGGCGGTGAGGCTGCCGGTGCCGCTCTTGAACGTGGTCAACGGCGGCGCCCATGCCCAGAACTCGCTCGACCTGCAGGAGTTCATGCTCGTTCCGGCCGGCGCCTCCTCCTTCGCCGAGGCGCTCGAAATCGGCTCGACGGTCTTCCACGAGCTGAAGGCGCTCCTGCACGAACGCGGCCTCGCGACCGCGGTCGGCGACGAGGGCGGTTTCGCGCCCGACCTCGGCTCGAGCGAGCAGGCGATCGAGCTGGTGCTCGAAGCGGCCGAGCGCGCGGGGCGGCGCGACCGCGTCGCGCTCGCGCTCGACCCGGCCGCGACCGAGCTTTGGCGGGAGGGCGCCTACCGCTTCGAGGGACGGGAGCTGTCGCCGTCCGAGCTGATCGGCTACTGGAGCGAGCTCGTCGAGCGCTACCCAATCGTCTCGATCGAGGATCCGCTGGCCGAGGACGAGTGGGAGTCGTGGGCCGAGCTGACCTCGAGTCTCGGCGCGCGCGTCCAGCTCGTCGGCGACGACATCTTCGTCACCAGCCCGAAACGGCTTCGGCGCGGGATCGAGGAGGGTGTCGGGAACGCGATCCTCGTCAAGGTGAACCAGATCGGGACGCTGACAGAGACGCTCGAGACGATCGCTCTGGCAAAGGAAAACGACTACGGCGTCGTCGTCTCCCACCGCTCGGGCGAGACGGAGGACACGACGATCGCCGATCTCGCCGTCGCGACGGGTGTCGGCCAGATCAAGGCCGGAGCCCCCTCCCGGAGTGAACGGGTGGCGAAGTACAACCGGCTGCTGCGAATCGAGGAGGAGCTCGGCGGCCGCGCCGTCTACCCCGGCTGGGATGCCTTCCCGCGTCAGCGTCGCTAATAGAGCTGTGCCGGAGGAGCGAAGAGGTCAAGCGGCTGGGCGTGTCGAACAGCCAGACTAGGCTAGAAACCGATGGCCGTAATCGCCCCGCGCAGAACGAAGATCGTCGCCACGATCGGTCCGGCTACGGGCACGGCCGAGGGTGTCGGCGACCTGGTCGGCGCCGGCATGAACGCGGCGCGCCTCAACCTCTCCCACGGCAGCCGCGACGAGCATGCCGAGCGGGCGCGTCTCGTGCGCGAGGCGGAGCAGGCAAGCGGCCGGCCGCTGGCGCTGATCGCCGACCTGCAGGGGCCGAAGCTCCGGGTCGGCGAGCTCGCGGGGCCGGTCACGCTGACGAGCGGCGAGGAGATCGTCGTCGTCGGCGAGGAGAGCACGCGAAACGGCGAGCTGCCGGTCCAGCCCTCCGTGATCGGCGAGGTGCTCCAGCCGGGGCACGAAGTGCTGATCGACGACGGCCTGATCCGGCTCCGGGTCGAGCGCGTGCAGGCGGGAAGGGCCCGCTGCGCGGTCGTCTCGGGCGGCGTCGTCAGCGCCCACAAGGGCGTCAACGTCCCCGGCGTGCCGGTGCCGATCCCCTCGCTGACCCGCAAAGACATGGACGATCTCGAGTTCGCGCTCGAGCTCGAGGTCGACTACATCGCCCTCTCCTTCGTCCGCTCCGCGGCCGACGTGCGCGATCTCAAGGACCTCCTCTCGCAGGCGGGCTCGAAGGCGAGCGTGATCGCGAAGATCGAGAAGGCGGAGGCGATCGACGCGCTCGAGGCTGTGCTCGAGGAAACCGACGCCGTGATGGTCGCCCGGGGCGACCTCGGCGTCGAGATCGGCCCCGAGCTCGTACCCCTGCTGCAGAAGCGGATCATCGTCGCCGCGCTCGCGCGGGGGAAGCCGGTGATCACCGCGACCCAGATGCTCGAGACGATGATCCACCAGTCCGAGCCGACGCGGGCGGAGGCGAGCGACGTCGCGAACGCGATCCTCGACGGCACCTCGGCCGTGATGCTCTCGGGCGAGACGGCGATCGGCGCCTACCCGATCGAGGCGGTCGCGACGATGGACCGAATCGCCCGCGCGGTCGAGCCGAGCCTCGGCTACCGGCACCAGCTGCCCGAGGCGAGCGAGAACCCGACCGTCGGCCAGGCGATGTCGAACGCCGCCTGCGATCTGGCCGAGACCCTGCAGGCCTCGGCGATGCTCGTGCCGACCTTCAGCGGCCGGACGGCCTCGGCGGTCGCCCGGCTCAGGCCGCGGCGCCCGGTGCTCGGGCTCACCCACCACGAGTACGCCTGGCGCCAGATGGCGCTCGAGTGGGGCGTGATCCCGCTCCGGATCCCGCAGTGCGCGGACGTCGAGGAGCTCTGGCACCGCTCGGTCGAGGCCGCCCGCGAGTCGGGTGTCGTCGAGCGGGGCGACCGGGTCGTGATCACGGCCGGCACCGCCGTCAACATCCCCGGCTCGACGAACGTGATCAAGGTCGAGAGCGTCTAGGGCAGGCAGGACCCTGCCCGGGCCGGGCGAAGGTGAACGCCCATGGCGAATCCAACGACCACCAAGCGCCGACGGCGCCGTCCCCGCCGCTCGGTGCTCGTCCGCCGCTGGCTCGGCGTCGGGGCGATCTGCCTCGTCGCGCTCCTCTACTACCGGCCGCTTCGCACCTACCTGGAGACGCGGCGGACGCTCGTCGCGCGCGCGGCCGACGTCCGCTCGCTCAGCGCCGAGCGGGCTGACCTCGAGCGCAGGCTCGCCGACTCGGCGACAAACGGCGCCCTCGTGCGCGAGGCACGCCGCCTCGGGCTCGTGAAGCCCGGCGAGCGCCTATTCATCGTCCAGGGGATCGAGCTCTGGAAGCGGCTCGAACATACGATCCAGGGGCATGGAGGATGAGGTTGCCGTCGCCCGGCAGCTGGGCCGCCCGCCGCGCGCCTTCCGGCGGGTCGTCGTCCGCTGTCCGTACGGGCGGCCTGCGGTCACCGAGCAGTGGCCTCGCGACGCCGCCGGCGAGCCCTTCCCGACCACCTTCTACCTGACCTGCCCACACCTCGTCGCGGCGCTGGCGCGGCTCGAGGCCGCCGGAGGCGTCGAGCGCTGGAGCAAGCGCTCCCGCGAGGACCCGGAGCTCCAAGCGAGTCTCGCCCGTGCGAACGAGGACCAGCAGCGGCTCCGGCCCGAGCTCCCGGGTGGGATCGGTGGCTCGACCAGGCCCGGCAGCCTCAAGTGCCTGCACGCTCACGCCGCCTTCGCGCTCGCCCGCCCGGGGTACGAGCTCGGGGAGCAGATCCTCGGCGAGCTCGTACGTCCCTGGCCGGATTCGGGCTGCTGCACGGCGGGCTAGCATCCCGGGCCGATGCCGCTCGCGCTCGACCACACCCGCCAGGAATGGGAGGACGGTCACCGCCGGCTCGAGCGGGAGGCGCGGGGGCAGCCAAGCGACGCGGCGGCGCGCTCCGAGCTCGAGGCGATTCTGGCCGCCTTGCGCCGCCGCATCGGCCAGACCTTCACGCTGGCAGAGCTCGCCGACTGCTACACGACGGCCGAGCGCTGGAGCCGCGAGGCGGTCGCCGAGACCGAGCCGGCGGCGGGCTGGACGCGCCGGCTGGCGACGCTGACCGAGGCCGCCTTCTACCTGTACTCGCGCGGGGCGGTCGACTACGAGCCCTGAGCGGAGGGACGGTTGAGCGCGACCGGGATCGTGCGCGATCGGTGTCTCGGGTGTCCCGTCTCCTGCGCGAACCGCTCCGATCCGCCGGCGCTGCAGCCGAGCCGGCCCGTTAAAAAAGTCCAACTTTGGGTAGCTTCGCACCATGGCCCGTAGAGAGGTTCCCGGTCGGCTCGCGCCGGCGAGCGACCCGGACTGGCTGACGCTTGGACAGGCGGCGAAGTTCCTCGGGGTCGCGCAGAGCACGATCCGCAAGTGGTCTGATCAGGGCCGCGTGCCGGCCTTCTACACTCCGGGCGGGCACCGCCGCTACCAGCGCCGCGATCTCGACAGCTTCCTCGACCGCTCCGGGCCCGGGGGTACGTCCAGGTCCGGCCCGCTCGTCCTGATCGTGGACGACGACGAGCGCGTGCGGGAATACATCCGCGTCAATCTCGAGATGGAGGGCTACGCGGTCCGTGAGGCTGCGAATGCCGAGGAGGGCCTGGCCGTGCTCGAGGAGGTCTCGCCCGACCTCGTCTTGCTCGACGTGATGATGCCGGAGGTCGACGGCTGGGAGATGCTGCGCCGGGTCCAGGAACGCCACGGCGTCGGGGCGATCCCAGTGGTCATGTTCAGCGGCAAGGTGGGCGAGAACGCGGCGGCGGAGGCCACCGCACGGGGGGCCCAAGGGTTCCTCGGCAAGCCGTTCGATCCGCAGCAGCTGATCGAGCACGCCAAGCAGCTGCTCCCGGCCTGAGCTACGACCGGCAGCTCGAGCGCTGGGTCGTCCAGCACCGCGTCGGCTGGCTGAACCCCGTCTTCGAGGGCCTGTCCTTTATCGGCAGTCAGGGGCTCGTCTGGCTCGCGCTCGCCCTCTGTCTCGGGCTCGTCTACCGGCGCCGCTGGCTCGTGCTGCAGGTGCTCGTCGCCGATCTCGCGGCGAACGGGCTCGCCTACGGGTTGAAGCAGGCCCTCGGCCGCGCTCGCCCCTCGAGCGTCTTCGCCGAGCCGAGGCCGCTCGTCCACGCGCCGCACGACGGCTCGTTCCCCTCGGGCCATGCGGCGACCAGCTTCGCCTGCGCGACGGTGCTGGCCTTCGCGTTCCCGCGCTACGCGGCCGGGTTCTTCCTGCTCGCCGCGGCGATCGCCTGGTCGCGCGTCTACGTGGGAGTGCACTACCCGCTCGACGTCCTGGGCGGCGCGCTTCTCGGCGTGCTCGTCGCTACAGCTCTTCGGATGCTGCCAGCAGTCCGGCGCCGATCACCGCGAGCGAGGCGATCAGACTGATCCAGATCCCGATCCCGCGCCCGCTGGCGGGCAGGAACTGATCGGGAATCGAGATCAGCCGGATCAGGACGAAGATCGTCGACAGCGAGCCGAGCGCGATCACGACGAGACTGTCGGGCACCGTCGGCGGCAGCTCGATACCGGCCTCGCGCAGGGCGACGAGCGCCACGACGGCGAGACCGATGAAGAAGACGAGCTTGCCGAGCGTGCCGGTATGCCAGCCGATCACGCCGATCGTCGGCCCGACCGATCCGGAGCCGGCGTACCAGTCCGTGAACGCGGACACGCTCAGCACGAGCCCCGAGATCAAGGTCACCTGGTCGGCGAGCGCGCCGACGCCGGCGGCGCCGAAGCGCTCGCCGCGGGAGGGCGGACGCTCGCTCATCCGGCGTCCGGGGGGGAGGGGCTGCTCGGTTTCCACCCTGGCAGTATGGGCATCTTCCTGCTTAGATTGAAGCGTTGCCGATGTAGGGAGTCGGGATGAAGAGTCCCGGTGAAGGTCCGTCTACAGCCGCCGACGGCGACACTATCGCGTTCTCCGCCGCCGGCGACCACGTCAAGGGCGAGTTCCGCTGTGCCGAGTGCGGGTACGGGACGACCATCTGCCGCGAGCTGCCTGCCTGCCCGCTCTGCGCGTGCGAGTCGTGGCAGGCCGTCTCCTGGCATCCCTTCGCCCGCGCCCTGCAGGCGGCCGAGCCCCGCTAGCAAGCAGGACTCGCTCCGTGGGGCCCGCGCGGGGGCCGGGCTCTCCGTCCCGGACCCGCGCCGGCTCAGATCCCGAACAGCTTCTGCACCTGGTGCCACATCTGGATCCCCAGATAGACGCTCAAGACGAGCAGGGCGAGCACGATCAGCCAGAACCGGATGTTGGCCGCGCGGCGCTCGCGCAGGCGGCGGATTCGGTGCTCGCGCCTTGCCCGCTGGCGTCGGTACTCGCGGTGGACGGCACCCGGGTCGTACAGGGGCGCTTCGGCTGCCGTTCGCTTCGCTGGCTCGGCCATCGCGGGAAGTCTAGAACCCCTGGATTCGGCGGCGTCGTGATACTTAGCCCGGAGCGTCGATGAGCGGCGGACCGGGCCAGCGCCAAGACGATCGTGGCGATGCCGCGGGGCCGCTGCGCGCGCTCGGCGAGGCAGCGCGCCGGCTGACGGCGGGCGCGCCGGCCGATGACGTCCTCGCCGCGATCGCGGCGGCGCTCGCAGAAGGCAGCGGTGCCGAGGTCGTCCTCATCCGCGTGCTCGACGAGGAAGCCGGGCTGCTCGAGGCGCGCGCTGTCGTCGCAGGCTCGAGCGCGCTCGCCGCCGAGCTGCAGGGATCGCGAGTCGCGGCGACCCCCGAGGCCCGCCCGTTGAACCCAGAGCGACTGGAGTTCGAGATCGGGCTCCAACTCCCGCTGGGCTCGGCCGGGCGAAGCAGCGGCAGGCTGGAGCTCTACCGGCGGGCGCGGCCGTTCTCGCCTGCGGAGGAGGGGCTCGCATGGCTCGGCGCCGAGTACGTCGCTCTGGCGCTCGCAGGCTCGCCCGAAAACGGGGGGCCCGAGCCGCTCGCGGCGCGGGAGCTGCTCGGCCTCGGCGGCGACGTGCTCGCGACCGGGCTGGACGAGGAGCGGACGGCGGCGCAGGTCGCGCTGCTCGCGGCGCAGGGCACCGGAGCGGTGGCGGCGGCGGTCTGGCGCCTGGACGAGGACAATTCGCTCTACCTCGCGGGCTCCCACGGCGTCGCTGGCTTCGAGGATCCCGGGCTCGTGACCGAGGCCCTGCGGACGCGGGAGATGCTCTCGATTGCGGCGGGCTCGTGGGCCGTGCGGCTTGGCCAGCCTCCGCTCGGCGCGCTCGAGCTGCGGTTCGAGCAGCCGGTCGTCCCCTCGGACGAGCTGCTCGATGCGCTGATGACCTTCGCCGCTCGAGCCGCGCATGCCTTGCGAGCTGGCGAGCGGGTGCGGCGCCAGGCGGTCGAGCTCGAGCGTAGCCGCGCGCTCGTCGCGGTCGTGGGGCAGGCAATCGCCCAGCTCTCGCTCGCCCATACGCTCGAAACCGCGATCGCGCGGGTGGCGGAGCTGCTCGGTTCCGAGCGGCTGGCGGTCTACCTCGTCGAAGACGAGGAGGAGCGCCTGCTCGCGGCCGCCGGACGGGGCCTCGCCGGACCTCATACCCAGGTGGCGGACCGCCTACTCGAGCTGGCGCGCGGTCCCCTGCGCGGCCACGACGCGATCCAGGTGGCAGACGCCGCTGCCGATCCGCGCCTCGCCTCCGTTCGCGACCAGCTCGCCGAGACGGGGATCGAGTCCGCCGTCGCCGTG
>DASUWJ010000092.1:0-12606 GCA_036378475.1 Gaiellaceae bacterium | reverse complement strand
CGAGCTGTGTCCGAACGGCCGGCCGGGGACACCGGAGAACCCAGGGGAATGACCGATGCGAAGGAGCTCGAGAGCCTGCTGGCCGAAGCGAACGGCGGCAGCGTGACGCTGCCCCGCAAACGAGCGCATGAGCTCGCCCAGAAATTGAAGGCTCGCGGCGAGGCGGGCGCCGGGGCGGCCCGCCTGGAGCAGCTGCTCGCGAGCGCCAAGGGAGACGTCAGCCTGAACGCGAGCGAAGCCAGGGCGCTGCTCGAGGAGTTGCGCGCGAGCGGCAGGCGCTGGGTGTTCGGATCGAAGGAGGCGCGCGAGCTGCCCTCGCTGCAGACCGAGGAGCGATCGGAGGCCGCGATAGCAGGGACGCCCGAGCCGGCGCCCGAAGCGATGCGGGGAGCCGAGCACGAGCGGCCCGAAGCGCCTCCGGCCGAGGAGCCCGCGCCGGAGACGCTGGCCGAAGCGGATGCAGACGAGGCGGCGGCGACCGGGCCGAAGCCGCCACCAACCCCGGCAGCATGGCCGGAGCGGCGGCCAGACACGGTCGGGACAGAGCCGCAGGGTGCCGCGCCTGAGCCGGCACCTGCAGCAAGCCCGGAACTCGAACCACGGCCGAAACGGAGAGCCGGATTTTTCGCCCGTTTGCTCGGCCGGCGTGACGAATAGAGCTACCTCTGTAAACTCCTGGAATTCATGGACGTACTCGTTCTCATCGATAAGCTCGACGACCTCGTGCACAACGCGAAGGCCGTACCGCTCACAGATCAGGTGCGGATCGACCGCGAGGAGATCTACGACATCCTCGACCAGATGCGCGCCACGATCCCGGAGGAGATCAAGCAGGCCCGCTGGATCGTCAAGGAGCGGCAGGAGATGCTCGCGGAGGCGAAGCGCGAGTGCGATCGGATTCTCGGCGAGGCGCGCGAGCAGGCCGTTCGGGAGGCCTCGCAGACGGAGATCGTCAAGCTCGCGGAGCGCCAGGCCCAGGAGATCGTCGACGAAGCCAGGCGGCAGGCGCGGGAGACGCGGCTCGAGATGGAGGACTGGGCCGACAGCATCCTCTCGACGCTGGAGACGAACCTCGACAAGTTCCTCGGCGCGGTCCGACGGGGGCGCGAACGGCTGCACGAGCGCTCGCAGGAGTCGGTCGTCGCCGGCGTGGGCGTCGACGGCGGCTCGTCGAACGACCAGCCCTACTAGCTCCCGTGGACACCTACCAGGCCGTCGCGAGCAAGCGCGACTGGCGTCGCTACGCCGAGCGGGCGATTCCCGACGAGGTGGTCGGGCGCGTCCTCGACGCCGGCCGGCTGGCCGGCAGTGCCGTCAATCGCCAGCCCTGGAGGTTCATCGTCGTCGAGGACGCCAGCCGCAGGGAGGCGCTCGCCGAGTCGGTCTACACTGCCGACAACGTGCGCGGCGCGGCGCTCGTCGTCGCGATCGCCACGCCCGAGGGCAAGAGCCCGCTGGACGTCGGCCGCTGCATGCAGAACATGATGCTCGTCGCCTGGAACGACGGCGTCGCCTCCTGTCCGAACGGGCTGCCCGACCCGCGGGCCGCGGCGGAGTTGCTCGGCCTCGAGGGCGACCTCGTGCCGGTCACGGTGCTCTCGTTCGGCTACCCGCGGCGCCCGCAGGATCCGCGGGCGAGGAGCCCGCAGGAGTGGAGCCACGAGGCGAACCGGAAGCCGCTTTCGGAGCTCGTTCAGCGCATGTAACGGTTGCTACGGTGGCGGCTGTGACCACCTTCAACCTGCGTACGCTCAGACTTCGCTCCGGTGAGCAGTTCGTCGGCGAGCAGGAGATCGGGCTCGCCCCGCTCTCACTCGGCGGCCAGCGCTACCTGCCCGTGCCCGAACGGGTGCCGGCGGAACTCTCGATCACGCGCGCGAGCACGGGCACGGTCTTCCAGCTCGGCTTCGCGACCCGCCTGCACGGGCCGTGCTACCGCTGTCTGGCCGACGCCGTGCTCGAACTGCCGATCTCGGTGCGCGAGTACCAGGCCACGAGCCCGGGCGAGTCCGACGAACTGCGGACTCCATACCTGCAAGACGAGCTGCTCGACCTCTCGGCCTGGGCGCGGGATGCCGTCGTACTCGCGCTGCCGGAGCAGATCCTCTGCCGCCCCGACTGCGCCGGCCTCTGCCCCGTCTGCGGCCAGGACCTGAACTTGGAGCCCCACACCCACGAGCTCGAGGAAGCCGACTCGCGCTGGGCGACGCTGGCCGAGCTGCGCGACCGGCTCTAGAAAAGCCCTGGCTATACTGCGCGGCCGGTCATGGCCGTCCCGAAGCGAAAGACGTCGAAGTCCCGGCGCGACAAGCGTCGCGCCCAGCACGGCATCAAGGCGCCGCGGCTGAGCCTCTGCCCGAACTGCAAGCAGCCGACGCGGCCGCATCAGATGTGCCCGAACTGCAAGACGTACCGCGGCCGCGAGATCGAGCCGCTCCGCGCGCCCGCCCCGTAAGGCATGGCCCGCGTCGCCGTCGACGCGATGGGGGGCGACCGTGCGCCTGAGGAGATCGTGGCCGGAGCCCTCGAGGCGGCCTCCGAGCAGATCGTCCCGCTTCTGGTCGGGCCGGCGGGGCTCGAGACCGGCGGGCTCGAGCTCGTCGAGGCGGCGACCGCGATCGCGATGGACGAGAAGCCCGGTGAGGCAGTCCGCGCCAAGCGCGACAGCTCGCTCGTGACGGCCTGCCGGCTGGTCCGACTCGGCCAGGCCGACGCGGCCGTCTCCGCCGGGAACACCGGCGCGATGCTGGCCGCGGGGCTGCTCGAGATTCGTCGCCTGCCCGGCGTCAACCGGCCGGCGATTGCGGTCGTGCTCCCGGCCCGGCGCGGGCCCTCGGTCCTGATCGATGCCGGGGCGAACGCGGACGCGCGCCCGGAGCACCTGCGCCAGTTCGCCCACATGGGCTCGGTCTTTTCGCAGGAGCTGCTCGGGATCGAAGCTCCGGCGGTACGCCTGCTCTCGATCGGCGAGGAGCCGGAGAAGGGGGACCAGCTCACGCTCGAGGCCCACGCCCTTATGGTCGAGGCGATCGACCTGAACTTCCGCGGGAATACCGAGAGCCGGGATCTGCTCGAAGGCGCCGCCGACGTCGTCGTCTGCGACGGCTTCACTGGGAACGTCGTTTTGAAGGCGCTCGAGGGGACGATTCGAAGCGTGCTCGGCGCCCTGCGGGAGGAGATCACCGCGACGACGCGAGGCAGGCTCGGCGGCCTTTTGATCCGGCCCGCCGCCCGGAGCCTGCGCGAGCGGCTCGACCCGGACACCTACGGGGGCGCCTACCTGCTTGGCCTGCGCGGCCTGGCGGTGATCGCGCACGGAAACTCCGGCCGCCGCGCGATCGCGAACGCGATCCGCCTCGCGGCGCGCGGCGTCGAGCACGACGTGGTCGGAAGAGTCGAGGAACGGCTTGCAGAGCGCGTGTTAGCATCCCGCGCGCCCTGAACCCGAACTCCAAGCGAGGTGAGATGGCGGCGTCGCGAGAGGAAGTCTTCGAGCGTGTGAAGGAAGTGCTGAGCGAGCAGCTCGGCGTCGACGAGAGCGAAATCACGGAAGAGGCTTCCTTCCAGGAAGATCTCGATGCGGACTCGCTCGATCTCGTCGAACTGATCATGGAGCTCGAGGACCAGTTCGGGATCAAGATCTCCGACGAGGACGCCCAGAAGATCCAGACGGTCGGGCAGGCTGTCGACTACGTCTCCTCGCACCAGTAGCCGCGATCGGCTAGACCGTCTGATCGACGGGCTGCCCGAGCGGCGGCTCGACAACGTCTTCACGCACTCCTCGTGGGCACCCGATCGCGCCGCCTCGTACGAGCGTCTGGAGTTTCTCGGCGACAGCGTGCTCGAGCTCGCGATCGCCCGGGCGCTCTACGAGCGCTACCCAGATTTCTCGGAGGGACGGCTGGCCAAGATCCGCTCGCACGTCGTCTCCCGCGCGAGCTGCGCGATCGTGGCGCGGGAGCTGGGGCTCGCCGAGCGGCTGCAGGAGCGGGGCAAGAGCCTGATTCCCGCGGATGAGCTGGAGCGCCTGATGCGGAATCGAAACGTCCTCGCGGCGCTGCTCGAGGCCTCGCTCGCGGGCCTGTTTCTCGAGTACGGCTTTCCGAAGATCGAGCAGGCGATCGTCGCGGCCTTCGACGGACGGATCGAGTACGCCTTGACGAGCCACGTCGACCACAAGACCGAGCTGCAGGAGGCCCTGGCCCAGCGCGGGCGCTCGGTCAGCTACTCGGTGCTCGACGTCGAGGGGCCGCCGCACGACCGCACGTTCACGTGCGCGGCGAACGTCGACGGCGAACAGCTGGGGGTTGGAACCGGACTGTCCAAGAAGGCGGCCGAGCAGGCGGCCGCGCAGGAGGTACTCGCGAAGCTCGGCATCTCCTGAGGGGCGCGGGGCCCCGCGCGGCAGCGTCCGTGCTCATCGTTAGCGTTCGCCGGCGTGCACCTAAGGGCAATCAAGCTGCGCGGCTTCAAGTCGTTCCCGGACCCGGTCGAGGTCCGCCTGGAGCGGGGCGTCGCCGTCGTCGTCGGGCCGAACGGCTCCGGCAAGTCGAACCTCTCCGACGCACTGCTTTGGGCGGCGGGCTCGCTGAGCCCGCTCGAGCTCCGGGCCGAGAAGCCGGACGACGTCCTCTTTGCGGGCTCGGCCGGCCGTCCGCCGGCGGACTGGTGCGAGGTCGAGCTCGCCTTCGACAACTCGGACGGACAGTTTCCCGAGCTCGACTTCAGCGAGATCGCGATCACGCGGCGGCTGCACCGGGGCGGCGAGGGCCAGTACCTCGTGAACGGCGCCGCGGTCCGCCGGACCGACCTCGTCGAGCTGCTCGCCGACGTCGGCCTCGGCGGCGGCCACAGCTCCGTGATCGGCCAGGGGCGAGTCGAGGAGATCCTCTCCTCCAAGCCCGAGCAGCGGCGTGTGCTGCTCGAGGAGGCTGCGGGACTGGGGAAGTACAAGGCTCGCCGCCACCGGGCGGAGCTGAAGCTGGCGCGCGTGCAGGTGCAGGCCGAGCGGGCCCGTGATCTCGAGGCCGAGGTGCGAAAGCGGCTTCGGCCGCTCGCGCTCCAGGCGAGCGCGGCCGAGCGGGCGGAGAGGCTGAAGCACGAGCTCGCCTCGGTCGAGGCCCGGATCGCGGAGCTCGAGCTCGAGGAGCTCGGCCGCCGGGCCGAGGAGATCGAGGAGCGACGGGCCGCCGCGATGCTCGCCCGCACGAGCGCGAACACGAAGCTCGAGGAGCTCCTGCTCGAGCGAAACCGCGCGGAGGAGGAGCTGGCGGACGCCGCGGGTCGGCGCGAGCAGGCGACGGCGGCTCTCTACCGCCTGCGGAGCGCGGCCGACCGGCTAGAGCTGCGGCGAGAAGCCGCGGAGGCCCTCGGCGAGCGCCTGCGCGCCGAGCCCGCGCCTGTGGCGACGGTCGACGACGAGCGCTTGCAGACGACGAGCGAGCGGCTCGCTGCCGTCGAGCGCGCCCTCGACGAGCGGGAAGGGCTCCCGTCGGCGGCACGCGCGCTAGCCGAGCAGGGCGCCCGGCTGGCGCTCTCTGAGCTCGAGGTCGAATCCGGGCACGAGCGCGCGGTCGCCGCGGCGCTCGGACCCCGCGCCTCGGCCCTGCTCGCCGCGGACGTGGAGACGGCTCTCGCGCTCCTCGAGCGGGCATGCGCGGGCGGTCTCGGCAAGCTCACCGTCCTGGTCGGCGCGAAGCCCGCGGAACTCGTGGACGGCTACACCGTCGTGCCGAAAGCCGAGCTGCTCCGCTCGCAGGTGCCGGCCGTGACGCCGGAGGGGTTCGGCTACGACCCGGCGCGCGGTGAGCTCTGGTTCGCAGGCGAGACCGCGGAGGCAGTCTGGCTCGAGCTGGAGGCGCGCCGGCGCCGGCTCGAGAGCGAGCTCGAGCAGCTGCGCTCGCGCCCTCGCCGCGTGCCGCAAGCAGGGGATCCGCGGCTAGTGGCGGGCGCGGCACGGCTGCTGCGAGCGCTCGAGGGTGCCGCCGGGCTCGCGGAGCGGTTCGAGGCGCCGCTTCGGGCGCGGGTCGACGCCGGCGGCTCGCGCACGGGGGCCGCGGCAGGAGCGCTCCGGGAGCTTGCGGCGCGCGAAGCGGAGCTCCGGCGGGGCGCCGCCGAGGCAGGGGAGCGCGCGGCCGCGATCGACGTCGAGCTCGCGCGCCTGGAGGCCGAGGCCTCCGCCTGCCGGCGGCGGCTCGAGCAGGCGGGGGCGGAGCCGGCCGAGGGTCTAGAGCGGGAGCTACTGGCGGAGCGGCTCGTCCGGCTCGAGCGCCGCCGGGAGGCGCTCGGCCAGGTCAATCCGCTCGCCAAGCAGGAATACGAGGAGGAGAAGGAGCGGCTCGGCGAGCTCTCGGCGCAGCGCGAGGACCTCGAACGGAGCCTCGGCGAGCTCGAGCGGCTGCGCGGCGAGCTGACCGAGACGGTCGAGCAGCGCTTCGCGCAGACGTTCGCCAGCGTGCAGCGGCATTTTCAGGAGGTCGCCGAGACACTCTTTCCGGGCGGGCAGGGGCGTCTGCGCCTGACCGAGGCCGACGAGGACGGCCCCGACGATGGCAGCGAGCCCGGCGTCGAGATCGAGCTGCGACCGGCCGGCAAGCGCGTGACCAAGCTCTCGCTCCTCTCCGGCGGCGAAAAGGCGCTCGGCGCGATCTCGTTCCTGTTCGCGCTCTTCCTCGCCCGGCCCTGCCCGTTCTACCTGCTCGACGAGGTCGAGGCCGCGCTCGACGACACGAACATCGGCCGCTTCGTCGAGCTGCTACGCCGCTACGCCGACCGGGCCCAGTTCATCGTGGTCACCCACCAGAAGCGGACGATGGAGGCCGCGGACAGCCTCTACGGCGTCACGATGGGGGGCGACGGCGTCTCGCAGATCGTCTCGCGCCGGGTTCCCCGCGAGGCGCCCGCGACCGCCGTCGCCTAAACGGCTTCGTAGAATCGCTGGGTGCGACGCGCAGGCGCCGAGCTCGTCCGAGCTCAATCCTCCCGCTGGCCGGCTGGCGCCCACGCGCGGCCGTCAACGCTTCCACGGTGCACTCGGTCAGCGCTCGCGCGCAGGCTGAGGCAGGCCGACGACCCGCAGCCGGAGGCGTGAGCCGAACCTGGGCGGAGCTGCTCGGGGGTGCCAGCGCCGCCGAGCGCGAGGCCGAGCGGGAGCAGGCAGGCTTCTTCTCGCGCCTGCGCGACTCGCTCGGGAAAAGCCGGCAGGCGCTGAGCGAGCAGCTCGCTGCCGCCGCCTTCGATCCCGCCGACGACGCCGCCTGGGAGCGGCTCGAGGAGGCGCTGATCGCTACCGATGTCGGTGTTCGTGCGACCGCCGAGCTCGTGCGTCGGCTGGAGGCGCGGGGCGAGATCGTCGAGCTCGGCGAGGCGCTCGTCGAGGAGGCGACGGCGCTCCTGGGAGAACCCGGGCGCCTCGATCTCGACGGCGACCCGAGCGTGATCCTCGTCGTCGGGGTCAACGGCACGGGCAAGACGACGACGATCGGCAAGCTCGCCTATCGCCTCCGGGAGCACGAGCGGACGGTCGTTCTCGCCGCGGCCGACACGTTCCGTGCGGCGGCCGAAGAGCAGCTCGAGATCTGGGCCGGGCGGGCCGGAGCCGACTTCGTGGGGGGCGAGCGCGGCGGCGATCCCGCCGCGGTCGCCTTCGACGCGATCGAGTGCGCCGGCGAGAAGCGGCGGGACGTCGTGATCGTCGACACCGCGGGGCGTTTGCACACGCAGGCCAATCTGATGGAGGAGCTCGCGAAGGTCAGGCGCGTCATCGCCCACAAGCTCGCGGGCGCGCCGCACGAGACGCTGCTTGTGGTCGATGCGACGACGGGTCAAAACGGCGTCCAGCAGGCGCGTCTGTTCGGCGAGGCCGTCGGCGTCACCGGGGTCGCGCTGACCAAGCTGGATGGCTCTGCCAAGGGCGGCGTCGCGATCGCGATCGCCCATGAACTCGGCCTGCCCGTCAAGCTGATCGGCGTCGGGGAGGGGCTCGACGACCTGCGCCCCTTCGATCCCCGGGACTTCGCGAGGGCCCTGATCGCGGCCTGAGGCCGAGCCCCGAGCGGGCTAGCGCTCGATCCCGAAGGCGATGTTCACGGTCGTGCGGTAGACGGTGATCCGCTCGTCCTCGACGAGCGCGCTCATCGAGATCACGTCCGCGCCGCTGATCCCCCGTACGGTCTTCGCGGCCTCCTGCACCGCCGCGTCGGCGGCCTTGGCGAAGCTTTCGGGTGAAGAGCCGATGATCGTGATCACCTTGGCGACGTCAGCCATTGCGCGTTCCTCCCACGGTTGGTTCCGAGGCATCTCTAACCGGGGTGGGCGTCTCGCAAACGGACTGCGCCAGCAGGCAGGGCTACGACTGAGGGCGCTCGAGACGAGAGCCGGCCTTTCGCGGCTCTATTTGCCCAAGCCGAAGAGCACGCTCAGGATGCCGCGCTCGCCGCTCGCCGCGTCCTCGCGGAGCTGCTCGTCGAGCTCGACCCCGACGAGAAAGACGATCGAGGAGGCATAGACATAGACCATCAGGACGATGAACACGGTCAGCTGGCCGACCGCAGTCTTGAAGTTCGCGATCGAGCCGACGTACCAGCGAAAGACGAGCGAGGTCACGATCCAGGTGGCGACGACGAGGGCGCCGCCGGCGCTGGCCCACCGCTTCGGCCGGTGCTTGGCGGGAGCGAGCCGGACGAGCACTCCGGCCGCCAGGGCGAGGGCGACGATCGCTCCGAGCCAGCGCACGAGCTCGACGGGGATCCGCCAGCCTCCGCCCGGCGTCGGCACCGCCTCGACGAGCAGGGCCGCACCGGCGACTCCGCCGACGACGCAGAGCGAGAGGCCGAGCGAGATCAGCCAGCGGCGCCAAAAGGGGCGGGTCTCCTCGACGCCGTAGATCCCGTTGATCGCGCCCATGATCCCGCGGACTCCGCCCGAGACATACCAGACGGTCAGGAGCGTGCCGAAGACGGTCAGGGGGACGCTGTCGTGGACGAAGATCTTCGTGACGGCGTAGTTGATCGCGGTGAAGACCGGCGGGTCGAGCTGGTGCTTGATCCCGGGTGCGAGGTGCTTGACCCAGAGATCGCGCCGGCCGATCTCGCCGAGCAGGGCGATCCCGAGCAGCGTCAGCGGGACGAGCGACTTCAGCACCTGGAAGGCGATCGCGCTCGCGTGCGTCAACAGCTGATGCTCGTCGAACAGCCCGATCCAGATCTCGACGACCTTGCGCGCGCGGGTTCGGAGGGCCGGGCGACGAGGCATCCGGGGCCTTCTACCCGCTTCCGGGGCTCGAAACAGGCGTGAGTAGACTTGCCGGTCGTGTTCGACACCCTCTCCGACAGGCTGCAGGCGAGCCTCGGCGACCTGCGCAAGCGGGGCCGGCTCGACGACCATGCGATCTCGAAGGCGATGCGCGAGATTCGCCTCGCCCTGCTCGAGGCGGACGTCAACTTCAACGTCGTCAAGGAGTTCGTCGCGCGCGTCCGGCAGCGGGCGGAGGGCGAGGAGGTGCTGAAGAGCCTCACACCGGGCCAGCAGGTCGTCAAGGTCGTCCACGAGGAGCTGACCGCCCTGATGGGCTCGGGCGACTCGCGGCTCGCCTTCGCCGGACGCCCTCCGACCGTGATCCTGCTCGCGGGGCTCCAAGGCTCCGGCAAGACGACCGCCGCGGCCAAACTCGCCCTGCTCCTGCGGAAGGAGGGCAAGCGGCCGGCGCTCGTCGCCGCCGACCTGCAGCGCCCGGCCGCGATCGAGCAGCTCGAGCAGCTCGGGCGGCAGATCCAGGTGCCGGTCTACAGCGCGGAGCGCTCCGAGCCCGTCAAGGCCGCGCGCGAGGGAATCGCCGCGGCCGAGGGCGATGTCGTGATCATCGACACCGCGGGCCGCCTACACGTCGACGAGGCCCTGATGGAGGAGCTCGCGGCCGTCCGCAGGGAGGCCCGGCCGACGAACGTCTTGCTCGTCCTCGACGCGATGACCGGGCAGGAGGCGGTCTCGGTCGCGCAGGCCTTCCAGGAGCGGGTTGACTTCGACGGCGTCGTCTTGACGAAGCTCGACGGCGATGCGCGCGGTGGCGCGGCGCTCTCGGTCAAGGCCGTCACCGGCAAGCCGATCAAGCTCGTCTCGGTCGGCGAGAAGGTCGACCAGCTCGAGTACTTCCATCCCGACCGGATGGCCTCGCGGATCCTTGGCATGGGCGACGTCCTGAGCCTGATAGAGAAGGCGGAGGCGGCCGTCGAGGCGGACGAGCGCGAGCAGCTCGAGCGCCGCTTCCTGCAAGGCGAGTTCACGTTCGACGATTTCCTGAAGAGCTACAAGATGCTGCGCCGGATGGGCCCGCTGCAAGGCGTGCTGAAGCTGATTCCAGGCCTCGGCGGCCAGCTCGACGGCCTCGACCAAGTCGACGAGAGCCAGCTCGCGCGCGTCGAGGCGATCATCCTCTCGATGACTCAGCGTGAGCGCTCGCTTCCGCACGTGATCGACGTCTCGCGCCGCGAGCGGATCGCGCGCGGGAGCGGCACCGATCTTCAGCAGGTGAACCAGCTGCTCGAGGCGCGCAAGCAGATGGCCAAGGTGATGAAGCAGCTGCAAAGCGGCAAGCTGCCGAGCCTGCCCGGGCTGCAGGCCCCGGCAGGAAACGGCGGCCGCCCGGCGACGGCCAGAAAGACGAAGAGCAAGCGCAAGCAGAAGAGAGCAAGGAGGTAGGACGATTTGGCAGTGAAACTGAGGCTGACGCGGGTCGGCTCGAAGAAGAATCCGATCTACCGCGTCGTCGCGGCCGATACGCGCTCCCCGCGCGACGGCAAGTTCATCGAGATCGTCGGTCGCTACAACCCGCAGACCGACCCCTCGACGATCGATTTCGACGAGGCCAAGGTCAAGGACTGGCTCGCGAAGGGCGCTCAGCCCTCTGACACGGTCCGGCGCCTGCTCAAGGCCAAGAACATTGGCTGAGTTGCTCGCCGACCTCGCGCGTCGGCTCGTCGATGATCCGGATGCCGTCCGCGTCGTCGAGATAGAGCGGGAGGGCGCAGTCGTCCTGCAGCTGCACGTCGCCAAGGACGACGTCGGCAAGGTGATCGGCCGCCAGGGTCGGATCGCCCGGGCGCTGCGCACGATCGTCCGGGCCGGTGCCATGCGGGAGCGCCACCGGATCCTTGTCGAGATCGTCGACTGAGTTCGTCTCGGTTGGCCGGGTGGGCCGGCCGCACGGGCTCGATGGCTCCTTCTTCGTCGAGCAGCCGAGCGAGGATCCGGCCCGCTTCGCGCGGGGCGCGGTCCTGTACGTGGACGGCGAGCCGGCGAAGGTGGCCGCCTCCAAGCGCGGCTCAGGCGGCCGCCCTGTGATCCGGCTCGAGCGGGACGTACCGCGCGGGGCGGAGTTGACGGTGCGAAGGGACGAGCTGCCGCCGCCCGGAGAAGGGGAGTACTACGCCTTCCAGCTGCTCGGGCTCCGGGTCGAGGAGGAGGCAGGCCGTCCGCTCGGCCGCGTGGCCGAGGTCAGCCCGGGTGTGGCGAACGACGTGCTCGAGCTCGACTCGGGGCTGGCGCTGCCGCTCGTGGAGGCATGCGTGCGCGAGGTTGATCTGGAGCGAGGCCTGATCGTGATCGCAGCGGGATTCGCCGAGCCACCGCTACCCTGAGCGAGGTCTTCTTTGCAGCTCGACATCTTCACCCTGATTCCGCACGCATTTGCGTGGCTGACGGAGCAGCGGCCCGTGTCCGCCGTGCTCGGCGACGAGCTCGACCTGCGCCTGTTCAGCTATCGCGACACGACGCCGCTGCCGAACGGCCAGCTCGACGACGAGCCCTACGGAGGCGGCGCCGGCATGGTGCTGCGGGTCGACGTGGTCGCGGCGGCGCTCGAGGCAGCCTACGGCGGTGACCCGGGACGGAGGGTGGTTGCGCTGACGCCCCAAGGCCGCCAGCTGACGCAGGCCGTCGTCGAGGAACTCGCAACCGAGGAATCTTTGACGCTGCTCTCGGCCCGCTTCGAGGGCTTCGACGAGCGCGTCCTGATCCACCTCGCCTCGGACGCGATCTCGATCGGGCCCTACGTGCTCTCCGGCGGCGAGCTGCCGGCAATGGTGCTCGTCGATGCAATCGCACGCCGACTCCCGGGCGCGCTCGGCTGCGAGGAGTCGGGCCTCGTCGAGAGCTTCTCTCCCCGGCTGGAAGGTGGCTTCGAGTATCCGCACTACACCCGGCCCGCCGAGTTTCGCGGCTGGCGCGTGCCCGAGGTCTTGCTCTCGGGCGATCACGCGAAGATCGAGGCGTGGCGGCGCGAGCAGAGCCGTCTGCGGACGGCGCCGTGAGGCAGGATAAGGAGATGAACCCCCCGGACGGCACTGGTGCCGTGCGCAATCCCTACGAGGTGCTCGGCGTCAGCCCGAATGCCTCGCTGCAGGAGATTCGCGACGCCTACTGGCGCCTCGTTCGCTTCTACCGGATGGAAAGCGATCCGGCCGATCCCTGGACGCCCTCGCATCTGGAAGAGGTGCAAGGCGCCTACGAGCTGCTCTCGGACCCCGCCCGTCGCGCCGAGCTCGACGCCGCCGACGGCGGGGCCGCCGCGGTCGGGGCGGCGAGGCCCGAGGTACTGCCGGCGGAGCCGGC
>DASUWJ010000091.1:0-30178 GCA_036378475.1 Gaiellaceae bacterium | reverse complement strand
AGCGCGACACCCTCTACAACGAGTTGCGGCGCTTCGCCGCCTGATGGTGGAGCGAGAGGCCACCCGATGAGCGAGCGTCGATGATCCGCCTCGGCCGAATCGGCTACGTGAACATGGCGCCGGTCTTCTACCGGCTCGAGGCCGAGGTCGAGGAGCTGGTCGGCGTCCCGACCGACCTCAACCGCTGCCTGCTCGAGGGGGACTGCGACCTGGCGCCGATCTCGTCGATCGAGTACGCGCGACACGCCGAGCGGCTGCGGCTTTTGCCCCGGCTCTGCGTCTCCTCGGAAGGGGCGGTCGATTCGATCCAGCTGGTCTCCAGGCTCCCGCTCGAGCACGTCCGCACCGTCGCCGTGACGCCCGAGAGCGCCACCTCGGTCGTCTTGACGAAGGTGCTCTTGCCCGAGGCGAAACACGTGTCGCTCGGGGAGGACGCGGAGGCGACGCTCCTGATCGGCGATGCCGCACTCAAGTCCGCCTTCGAGGACCCGACCCCCCACCACGACCTCGGCCGCCTCTGGCTCGAGCGGACCGGGCTGCCGATGGTCTTCGCCGTCTGGGCGGCGCCCGAGCCGGCGCCCGCCGGCCTGACCGAGCTCGAGGACGCGCTCGTGGCCTCGGTCCGGCTCGCGCGCGCCGAGCCGGAGCGGCTCGCCTACGAAGCGAGCGAGCGCTACGGCTATCCGGCGGGCTTCCTCGCCCGCTACTTCGAGAAGCTGCGCTATCGCTTCGGCCCGCGGGAGCGGGCGGGCCTGCTGACCTTCCTCGAGCTCGCCCGCGACGTCGGCGAGCTGGAGGCCGTCCCGGAGCTCCGCTTTCTCACCGAGGCGGTGCCGGCGTGAGGAGCACGAACGGCCACACGCTGGAGCAGGCGCCGGCCGTCTCCGGGCCGGTCGAGGAGGTCCTCGCCAGGGCGCTCGCGGGCGAGCGGATCACCGATTCGGAGGCGCTCGTCCTGCTCGAGTCGCGAGCCCTCCTCGCGGTCGGCCGGGTGGCAGAGGCGCTGCGGGCTCGCCGGACCGACCCGGCCCGGATCACGTTCATCGTCGACCGGAACATCAACTACACGAATATCTGTGTGACCGACTGCGACTTCTGCGCCTTCTACCGGCGCCCCGGGGACCGCAGCGAGGGCTACCTGCTGCCGAGGCCGGTCATCTTCAAGAAGATCGAGGAGACGCTCGCGCTCGGGGGCACCGGGGTGCTGATGCAGGGCGGCCACCACCCCGATCTCGGCCTCGACTACTACGAGGACCTGTTCCGGCAGATCAAGGCGCGCTACCCGATTCATCTGCACTGCCTGTCGCCACCGGAGATCGAGCACATCGCGCGCCGCTCGCGGCTGACCGTTCCCGAGACGCTCACCCGCCTTCGCGACGCGGGACTCGACTCGCTCCCGGGGGGCGGCGGCGAGATCCTGGTCGACCGCGTCCGCGAGCTGATCGCGCCGAAGAAGACGAAGTCGGGCGCCTGGCTCGGGGTGATGCGCCACGCCCACCGGCTCGGGATCTCGACCACCGCGACAATGATGTACGGCCACGTCGAGACGCTCGCCGAGCGGGTCGAGCACCTGCGCCGGATCCGCGAGCTCCAGGATGAGACCGGAGGCTTCCGCGCCTTCATCTCGTGGACGTTCCAGGATGACGGCAACCGGCTCGGCCGGGTCGTACCGAAGGAGACGCTGCCGACCTCCTTCGACTACCTGCTCACGCAGGCCGTCTCGCGCATCTATCTCGACAACGTCGACCACATCCAGTCCTCGTGGGTGACGCAGGGAATGAAGATCGGTCAGGTCGCGCTCGAGTTCGGCGCCGACGATCTCGGCTCGGTGATGATCGAGGAAAACGTCGTCTCCGCCGCAGGTACGACCCACCGCGCGACGGCCGAGGACTTCGTTCGGACGATCAAGGCGCTCGGCAAGGTCGCCGTCCAGCGCGATACGCTCTACCGCGACGTCCGCGTCTGGAACTAGCGCTCCCTTTCCTGAGGAAGGGGAGTCAGGTCTCGATCGCGTAGTCGCCGCGCCCTTCGTCGAGGCGGGCGAGGGCGCGTCTGCCGTAGGCGCGGGTGTCCCGGGCGAGCCGGCGGGGATCCGGATCGGGCACGGTGGTCCGCGGATCGACTAGCCGCCGGCGGCGGCGCTCATCTTGGCGGCGAAGCCGGAGACACCGTCGGAGCCGTCGACCCGGATCCGCTCGAGGGTGAAGAGTCCGTTCCGCGGGCTCGCCACTCCCGGCTGGGTCGTGGTCGCGGCCAGGAAACCGGCGGCGCGGACGGCGGCGATCGCCTGCGCGTCGTAGCGGCCGGCCGGGTAGCAGAAGAAGTCGACCGGGCCGCCCACGTGCGCCTTGATCCACGCGCGCGAACCCGCCACCTCGTGCTGCAGTTCGGCCGGAGCGAGGGTCGTCAGATCGCGGTGGGTGAGCGTGTGGGCGTCGATCTCCCAGCCGTCTCGCCGCAGCGTTCGCGCCTCCCCAGTCGGCAGCGCGCCATCGAGCGCGTTTCGGACGACGAGATTGAGGACCGCCCTCCAGTGCCGGGCGAGGAGCTGCGGCCGCACGAAGTCGTAGTCGGCGCGGTAGCCGTCGTCGAAGCTGAGGACGACGGGTCGCGGCGGCAGCGCGTACCCGTAGCGCCAGTAGTCATAGACCTGCTGGAGCAAGACGGGGTGGTAGCCGTGGCGGGCGAGCCAGCGGAGCTGGCCGGTGAAGTCGGCCCGCCGGACGAAGAGGCCCGGGAAGGGGACGCCCGCGGGCGCGTTCGCGACCACGTGGTACATCAGGATCGGAACCGCGCGGTTGTGAGCCGTGACCAGGCGGTGGTGGCGGGGGCGCGCCTGCTTTGCGACCGGTGGGGCCGCCGGCCTGACCGCCGGTATCGCCTGGCGCTTGGCCGATCCGCAACCCGTCAGCAGGAGCAGGCCGAGCAAGAGAGCCGCGCGAGGCACGTGGCCCATTCTTGCAGCCCGCGGGTGCGCTACCTTGCTTGGGGGTCTTTGGTGGTTCGCCGAGTTCTCATCGCCGTGCTGCTCGCCGGTGTCTTCGCCGCGCCGGCCGGTGCCTACTCGCAGTCCCTGCTGCCGGGGCTGGTCTACTCGAAGCAGGTGCTCTTCACCCCGCACGGGCCGGTGACGGTGCACTCGCTCGTTGCTCCACGCCCCGGCGGTCTGTTCGCGCTCCATCCGGTGCTGTCGAATCTGGCCATCTCGGGCCGCGAGCGGCTGACCGCGATCGAACGCACGGCCTCCTCCTCGGCCACGGTTGCCGGCGTGAACGGCGATTTCTTCAACGCCGGCGACGGGCGCCCGGATGGGATCGTGATGCAAGGCCGCGTGCTGGCGGCGCTGCCGAGCCCGGGTCGCTCCAGCATCGGCATCGAGCCGAGCGGCTCGCTCGACATCCGCCACGCCGACTGGAGCGCGTTCTGGCAGGGTCGCGGCCAGCGCCGGCCGCTGACCGGTCTGAACGAGCCGCCGAACGATGGCGGGATCTCTCTCTACACGCCGGCCTGGGGCGCGGCCACCCCTCCGGACGCCGGCGCGACCGAGGCGGTGCTCTATCCGTTTCCGGCGCCGACACCCGGCTCCGACCTGAGCGGCCCCGTCGTCCAGTTCACGCAGGGCGGCAACACGCCGATCCCCGCTGGCGGCGCGGTTCTGTCCGCCACCGGCGGCTCCGCCCAGGGCCTCGACGCGGAGGCGCCACCCGGCGCCCGAGTCCTGATCCGCTTCGTGCTCAGCTCCGGGTGGGCGACGGCCCTGGACGCGATCGGCGGCGGGCCGCTGCTCGTCCAGCAGGGCCGACCGGTCTTTCGCGCCTTCGAGGACTTCGCCCCGATCGTGCTCGGACGACGTCAGGCGCGAACCGCGATCGGGCAGCGAAGCGACGGCTCGATCGTGCTCGCCGCGATCGACGGCGGTCAGGCCGGCTACAGCGTCGGGATGACGAACTACGAGCTGGCCCAGGAGATGGCCCGCCTCGGTTGCGTCACCGCGGCCGCCCTCGAGCCCGGCGACTCGACCACGATGGCCTTCGACGGACAGCTTCTCAACCGGCCTTCCGATCCCTCGGGCGAGCGTGCGATCTCGGATGCGCTGCTCCTCTTCTACTACGGGGTCTACGTGGCGCCCCCCTCCGAGCCCGTGCTCTCGCCGAATGGCGACGGAGTGGGCGACAAGGAGTCCCTCAGCTACAAGCTCGTCGCCCCCGCCACGGTGACCGCCAGGCTCGTCGGGCCGGACGGCGTCGCGCGACTCTCGCAGACGGTGCACCAGGGACCGGGGACGTACAGCTTCACCTTCACGGGCCTGACCGCCGCTAACCAGGTCGACCTGGAGGGCCGCTGGAACTGGCAGGTGAGCGCGCTCGACGACGAGGGGCGCTCCTCCTCGGCCGACCAGGCCTTCTGGCTCAACAACACGCTCGGGAACCTGCATGTGCGGCCAGTCGCGGTCGTGGCGGCCAGGCGGCGCGTGCAGCTCGCCACCTTCACGCTCGCGCACCCGGCGACGGTCACGGCGACGGTCGAGAGCACGAACGGGATCGTGCTGCGGAAGCTGCCGCAGGGGATGCTCTCGCCGGGCACGCTCGGGATTCCCTGGAACGGACGCGACCAGCGTGGCCATCTCCTCTACGCCGGCAGGTACGTGCTCAGGGTGGAGACGAAGAACCAGTACGGGAGCTCCCAGCTGCAGCAGACCTTCGCGCTTCGGCGCGGCTAGCCCGGGCTCTACATACGATCCCGCGGTGCTTGCCTCCCTGACGAGCTCCGTGACGTCGTTCGTCGGCAACCACGGGCTCTACGCGGTCTTCGGCCTGATGGTGCTCGACGCCGTCTTTCCCGCCGCCAGCGAGCTGGTGATGCTCTACGCCGGAGCGCTCGCCGCGGGTGTGTTCTCGGGCCAGCACACGGTGCTCTTCGGGCAGCGGATCTCTTCTCACGCGTGGGCGTTTGTCGCGATGTCGCTCGCCGGAGTGGTCGGGAACACGGTCGGCTCGCTCTTTGGCTGGGGGATCGGGGCCTACGGCGGCCGGCCCTTTCTGGAGCGGCGCGGGCGCTGGTTCCACCTCGATTCGGCCAAGCTCGACCGGGCCGACCGCTGGTTCACGCGCTGGGGCGACGCCGCCGTCTTCCTCGGCCGGATCACACCGGTCGTGCGCTCGTTCATCTCGATTCCGGCCGGCGTCGTGCGCATGCCTCTCGGACGCTTCACGGTGCTGACGTTCCTCGGTTGCGTGCCCTGGTGCTTCGGGATCGCCGCGGCCGGCTGGGCGCTTGGCCGTAGCTACGACCGCTTCCACCGCGACTTCGGCTACGTCGAGGAGGCGGTCGCGGCCGGCGTGCTCGTCCTTGCTGCCTACCTAGTCTGGCGCCGGCGCTCGACTAGACTGGCTCGCCGTGCCGGTCCCCCTCGTTGACGTTCGGGCGCAGTACGAACGCCTGGTTCCGCAGCTCCTCGAGCGCTTCCGGGAGGTGCTCGAGTCCGGCAAGCTGATCCTGGGCCCGAACGTGCTCGCCTTCGAGCAGGAGGCCGCGGCCTACCTCGGCGTCCCCGAGACGGTCGGGGTCGGCAACGGCACCGATGCGATCGTGCTCGTTCTGGACGCGCTTGGGATCGGCGAGGGCGACGAGGTGATCTGCCCCTCCTTCACCTTCTACGCGACGGCCGAGGCGATCATGCGCACGGGCGCCACGCCGGTCTTCGCCGACATCGATCCGGCGACCTTCAATCTCGATCCGGGGGACGTGGCCGCCAAGCTGAGCGAGCGAACCCGCGCGATCATGCCCGTGCACCTGTTCGGCCTGCCGGCGGCGCTCCGGGAGCTCGCCGAGCTCGGGCCGCCGCTGATCGAGGATGCGGCTCAGGCCTTCGGTGCGCCCGGGATCGCGACGACGGGTCTCGCCTCCACGTTCAGCTTCTTCCCGACCAAGAATCTCTTCGCGCTCGGCGACGGCGGACTCGTCGCGGCCACCGACGAGGAGCTCGCCGAACGCGTGCGAATGCTTCGCTTCCATGGTTCCAAGGACAAGCAGACGTTCACCTACGTCGGCACGAACTCGCGGCTCGACGAGCTGCAGGCCGCGGTGCTGCGCCTCTTCCTGGGCGAGCTCGACGGCTGGAACAGCTCCCGCCGGGAGGCCGCCGCGCGCTACGCCGAGCTCGGGCTGGGCGAGTTCTGCGAGCTGCCTCCGGACGACCCGGCTCACGTCTACCACATGTTCGTGGTTCGGACGCCCGAGCGGGCGCGGCTCGCCGAGGCCCTCTCGGCGGCCGGAATCGGGAACGCGTCCTACTACGTGACCCCGCTCCACCTGCAGCCGGCACTCCAGGGAACCTCGACGGCCGGCCAGGGCTCGCTGCCCGAGACCGAGCGCGCCGCGCGCGAGAACCTGGCGCTGCCGCTTTGGGCCGGCATTCCCGGCGAGGTGCAGGAGCAGGTCGTCTCGGCCGTCCGGGCGGCCGCCAAGGTACGGGCCGCCTGATGATCCCGATCAACCGGCACCGCCTGTGGCAGCTCCTGGCCGACGGCGGCCTCGTCGCGCTGGCCTGGTACCTCGCCTTCTACGTCCGCTTCGATCACGGGGTACCGCCCTACTACAACACCCTTCTGCATCGAACGATCCTGATCGTGGTCGGGATCAAACTGCTCGTCTTCATCGTCTTTGGCTTCTACGACCGCTGGTGGCGCTACGTCTCCACGCGCGACATGTGGAGCGCCGCGCGCGGGGTGACGATCGCCTCCCTCGTCGCCGACGTGACGGTCTACTTCGCCTCCCCGGTCGCCGACATTCGCCTACCGCGTTCGATCGCGGTGCTCGATTGGCTGTTGCTGCTGGCCCTGATCGCCGGCTCCCGCATGCTGGCGAGGACGGTCTTCGAGCGGCCGGCGGCGGGCAGGCTGGTCGCCCGCGGCAAGGAGGTCCTGATCGTGGGCGCCGGCGAGGCGGCCCGCGACACGATCCGCGAGATGCACAGGAACCCGCGGCTCGGCTATACGCCGATCGGCCTGGTCGACGACGACCCGCGCAAGAAGAACCTGCGCGTGCACGGCGTCCGGGTGCTCGGAACGACCGCCGACCTGACCCATCTGCTGCGAGACAACCGGCCGGACGAGGTCCTGATCGCCGTCCCCTCCGCCTCGGGCGAGTTCCGCCGCAAGGTCGTGACCATGACCCGCGACGAGGGCGTGCCGGTCAAGACGCTGCCGGGCCTGCACGAGCTGATCAGCGGCGACGTCGAACTCGCGGGGCAGATTCGCCCGGTCGAGGTGGAGGACGTGCTCGGCCGCGAGCCGGTCGACGTCGAGCTCGACTCCGCGGCCTCCTACATCGAGGGCGAAACCGTGCTCGTCACCGGAGCCGGTGGTTCGATCGGCTCGGAGCTCTGCCGACAGCTGATCCGGCTCGGCCCGAAGCGCCTCGTGCTCGTCGACCTCGCCGAGACGGCGCTCTTTGAGATCGAGCGCGAGCTGGTCGACGAGCGTGGCTTCCCCGCCGCGATTCCGGTGCTCGCCGACGTCGGCAACGAGACCAAGGTGCGCCAGGTGTTCGAGAGCTACCGTCCCGGTGTCGTCTTTCACGCGGCCGCGTACAAGCACGTGCCGCTGATGGAGGCGAACCCGCTCGAGTCGGTGCGCAACAACGCGCTCGCGACGAAGGTCGTCGCCGACGTCTCGATCGAACTCGGCGTCGGGCGCTTCGTGCTCGTCTCGACCGACAAGGCGGTCAACCCGAAGACCGTGATGGGGCAGTCGAAGGCGGTCTGCGAGTGGGTGGTGGAGGCCTACGGTGCGCGCGAGGACATCGCGACCCGGTTCGTCGCGGTGCGCTTCGGCAACGTGCTCGGCTCCTCCGGCAGCGTGATCCCGATCTTCCGCAAGCAGATAGCGCGGGGCGGGCCCGTCACGATCACCCATCCCGAGATGACCCGCTTCTTCATGACGATCCCCGAGGCAGCCTCGCTCGTGATCCAGGCCGGAACGATCGGCGGCGAGGGTCATGTGTTCGTGCTCGATATGGGCGAGCCGGTCAAGATCGTCGAGCTCGCGAAGCAGATGATCCGGCTCTCGGGCCGAGAGCCGGGGAGCGAGATCCCGATCGAGTACATCGGCGCGCGGGCCGGCGAGAAGCTCCACGAGGAGCTCTGGGGCGAGGGCGAGACGGTGGTCGAGACGTCGCATCCGAAGATCCGCCGCGTCAGCGGCCCGGTCGTGGACGCGGTCTGGCTCGAGGAGGAACTCGCCGAGCTCGAGCACCTCGTCGAGGCGGGAGGTACGCTCGAGGCGGTCTCCCGGCTCGCCGCGATGGCGCGCGATCCCCACTATGCGGCCGGATCCGACCGCGAAGCCGTGCTCGAGGACACGCTGCACTAACGAGCTTCCCGAGCGGTGAAGCCGCTCGTTGGGGGTCGTCCCGCGCCGGAGCTAGGGTGGCTTGGTGGACGAGGCGGCGATGTTCGCGGGCCTGAACCCCGAGCAGCGGCGTGCGGTTGAGACCCTGCGCGGGCCGCTCTGCATCTTGGCCGGAGCCGGCTCCGGGAAGACGACCACGATCACGCGCAGGATCGCCAACCAGGTCGCCTGCGGCGTCTTTCCGGCGGAGCGGCTTCTCGCCGTCACCTTCACGGACAAGGCCGCGCGCGAGCTTCGCGGCCGGCTCGAGGCACTCGGCGCCGCCGGCGTGCAAGCGCGGACGTTCCACTCCGCGGCGCTTGCGCAGCTTCGCTCGCTTCGAGCTGAGCCGCCGGGGCGGATCCTCGCCTCGAAGGCGCTGCTCCTGCGCCAGATCGCAAACACGCTGCCGAAACCGTTTCGCTTCCGCCCCGCGGCCGACCTGGCGGCCGAGATCGAATGGGCCAAGAACCGCCGCCTGCGACCGGAGGACTACCTGGGCGGCCTGGCGGGCCACGCGCCGCCGCTGCCAGCGGAGCTGATGGCGCAGGTCTTCGCCCTCTACGAGCGTCGCAAGCGGGCCGCGGGCGGGCTCGACTTCGAGGATCTGCTCGGACTCGCGATCGAGCTCCTCGAGCAGGAGCCCGAGGCGCTTGCGCGGGTCCGCGATCGCTTCCGGGCCATCACCGTGGACGAGTACCAGGACGTGAACCGGCTGCAGCAGACCCTGCTCGACCTCTGGCTGGGCGAGCGCGACGAGCTCTGCGCCGTCGGCGACGACTACCAGTCGATCTATGCCTTCACAGGCGCCAGCCCCGAGTACCTGCTAACGCTGCCGAAGCGATTCCCGCGTGCGACCGTGGTCAGGCTGGAGGCGAACTACCGCTCGACGCCCCAGGTGCTCGCGCTGGCGAACCGGCTGGCGCCGCGGCTCCGCGGTGCGAGCAAGACGCTGCGCGAGACCCGCCCGGCGGGGCCCGAACCCGTGCTGCGCGGCTTCGGCGACGCCGCGGCAGAGGGAGCGTTCGTCGTCGAACGGGTGCGGCAGCTCCATGCGGACGGCACCCCGCTCGAGGCGATGGCCGTGCTCGTTCGCCTCAACGCCCGCAGCGCCGACTTCGAAGAGCTCTTCAGCGACGCGAAGCTCCCCTTCCAGGGTTCCGCGCTCCTGACCCGCGAGGCGGCGCGGCAGCTCCTGAAAGCCCTGGCGGGCTCGAGCTCGTGCTCGGTCGGCGACGAGGCGCGCCGCGCCGCCCGTGAGCACGGCTGGCTCGAGACACCGCCCGAGGGCCTCGGCGAGCGCGAGGCGACGCGGCAGAACGACCTCGCCCGTCTCGTCCGGCTCGCCGAGGACTTCGAGGACGGAAGCAGCGACGTTCGTGCCTGGATCGCCTGGCTGCGCGAGCGTTTCGACCACGGTTCGCAGGGCGGCATCCATCTGCTCACGCTGCATCGGTCGAAGGGGCTCGAGTGGGACGCGGTCTTCCTGCCGCGCCTCGAGGAGCGCGAGCTGCCCTGCAGGCAATCGCTTCGCGACCAAGCGGCGATCGCCGAGGAGCGGCGCCTCCTCTACGTGGGGATCACGCGTGCCCGGACGCACCTCACCTTGAGCTGGACGCGCCGGCCGAGCCGCTTCCTGGCCGAGCTCGGCGTCGCGTCCTCATCCGCCGCGGCTCGAGGCCCGGAAGAAGGCGCGCCGGCGCCGGCGTTCGGGACGCTGAGGGAGTGGCGGCGGCGCCGCGCGAGGGCCGACGACGTGCCCGCCTACGTGGTCTTCCACAACTCGACCCTCGAGCAGATCGCCGAGCGCTGTCCGCGCACGCTCGGCGAGCTCGCCGCGGTGCCGGGGGTCGGCCCGGCGAAGCTCGAGCGCTACGGCGAGGAGCTGCTCGCCGTCCTCGCCGCCGCCTGAGTCAGCATTTCCCGCGCCGGGCGAGCTCGAAGTAGTGGCCGCTCAGCATCCAGGCCCAGCGGCCGTGGAGCCGGACGAGGTGTTGGGTGAACGTCTCCTTCGGCCGACCTGGCGAGGTGGCCGTCACGGTCACTTCCTTGGCGGCGGCCGGAGCGCTCGTCCCGGGCACGGTCCAGCTCACGTCGCCGACCCGGCTGGCGTGGAAGGTGACCGTGGTCGCGAACTCGTTACGGGGATAACAGGAGGCGAGCCGCCGCGCGGAGATCAGGCGCCGCTCGGCCGGGGCGAGCGTGCGCCAGGCGCGTCCGAACTCGCCGAGCCTCAGCTCGGCCTGCGTCCGGACGACGAACCTGGCCGCACTCTGATCGAGCGCGTGGTTTCGTGCGCTCGAATGGTGCCTGCTCGAGCCGCACCCGGCCAGCAGGATCCCGATCGGCGCCAGCACGAGCAACTTGCGCACATCCGCATAATAATTGCTTATGGACACGCGTCAGCTTGCCGCCTTCTGCGAGGTCGTCGAGCGCAAGAGCTTCTCCCAGGCGGCCGAGCGGCTCGGGGTGACCCAGCCGGCGGTGAGCCTGCAGATGCGCTCGCTCGAGGGGCGGCTGGGAACGAAGCTCCTCGACCGCTCCGGTAGGCGGGTCGAGCCGACCGAGGCGGGGCAGCGGCTCTACCGCGCCGCGCAGCGGCTGCTGGCCCTGGAGGGCCAGCTGGCGGAGGAGGTCGCCGGGGCCGGGGCGGGAGAGCTCCGGGGCGAGCTCGCGCTCGGGGCCTCGACCGGGCCGGGCGGCACGGTCGTCCCGGTCCTGCTGGGCGAGTTTCAGCGCGAGCATCCGGGGCTCAGCATCGCGTTGTCGGTCTCGGACACGAATCGGGTGATCGAGCAGGTCGCCGAACGGGAGCTCGAGCTCGGAGTGGTCGGGGCGGCGCCGCGGCACCGGGGCGCCATCTTCGAGCCCCTCTTTCGCGACGAGATCGTACTCGTTTGCCCGCCCGGCCATCGCTTCGCCGGCCGGCAGATCGCGCTCGAGGAGCTGCGTTCGGAGCCGCTGATCATGATGCAGGAGGGCGCTGGTGTTCGCCAGGTGATCGAGGAGGAGCTCCGGCGCGCGGGGACTCGGCTCCGCGAGCTCGATGCGCGCCTCGAGCTCGGACTCCAGGAGTCGGTCAAGAGCGCTGTCGCCGCCGGCTTCGGCGTCACGTTCATCTCGCGCTCCGGCGTCGAGGCGGAGCTCGCGGCGGGGACACTCGCGGCGGCCCGCGTTAGGGGGCTCGAGCCGGTGCGCGAGATCTCGCTCGTGCGTGCGGCCGGGCGAGTGCCGACACGCGCCGCAGAGACCTTTGTCGAGTTCGCCCGCACGAGGGTGCCCCGGTGATCGTTCGCCGGGGGCTCGGAGAGCTCTCGGCGCTCCTCGCGGAGCTCGGAGTCGAGCGTCCGTTTCTGATCGCGAGCGAGCGCTGGTCGAAGCTCGAGCTGCCTGGAATCGGGCGCTGGGCCGAGGTGCCGAGCGACAGGATCGAGGAGATCGCCTCGGCCGCAACGGGCGCCGATGTCCTGCTGGCGGTGGGTGGCGGCAGTGCGATCGACCTGGCGAAGGCCGTCTCGGCGGCGAGCGGCCTGCCGGTCGTCTCGGTGCCGACGACGTACGCGGGCGCCGAGTGGGCGGCCGGTTTCGGCATTCGCGACCGCGAGCGGCGGATGCAGGGGAGCGGCCGGGGCGCGAAGCTCGCCGGGATCATCTACGACCCCGAGCTGACCCTCGGGTTGCCACGGCCCGAGTCGGTCGGAACGGCGTTGAACGCGCTCGCGCACTGCGCGGAGGCGCTGTACGTCGAGGGCAGGAACGAGGCCGCGGACCGCTATGCGCTCGCGGGGGCGCGGGCGATCGGCGCCGCGCTGCCGCGGGTGGCCGAGAACGGCGCTGACCGGCAGGCGCGCGAGGAGCTGCTTCTGGGTGCGGAGGCGGCGGGCCACGCCCTCGGGCTGGCCGGGCTCGGCCTGGGACATGCGCTGGCCCAGGCGATCGGCGGCCGCTACGGCCTGCCGCACGGGGCGCTGAACGCGATCTGCCTGCCGGCGGCGCTTCGCTTCAACGAGCCGGTCGCCGCGGCCGAACTGCAGCGCTTTGCCGAGGCGCTCGGAGCCGACGACCCGGTCGAGGCGGTTCGAGAACTCGCCCGGCTCGGTGGCTTCGAGCGCCTGCGGGAGCTTGGCGTCCCGGCGGAGGATCTGCCCGAGCTGGCCGAGGCTGCGGCGGCCCGGGCAGGTGCGAAGGCGAATCCGCGGCCGGCCTCGGCCGGCCAGGTCGAGGAGCTGCTCCGCTCGATCTGGTGACAGCCGCCTCGCGTGGCGGGCTCAGCCGCAAGGCTGGGCCGAGAGCGAGCCTCCGGGGCCGGTTTCGAACAGCGAGACGCCGTTCGCCACGACCTGCAGGCAGTAGCCGGCGGCCTCGGCGCGCCGGACACTGACGCCGGGGATGTCCGTCACCTGCGCTCCGGCAAAGGTTCCGTGGCCGATCTGGTAGGCCTGGAGCTCGCGGTCTGCCTGGAAGGCGGCGATCGCTGCGGCCTGGCTGTTCGCACGTGCGACCAGCGCGCTTCGGCCGAGCTTGCCGGTGGCGCGGGGCGAGCCGCCCGAAGCTCGTAGCTCGGTGACGAGCAGGATCGCCGAGATCACGAGGCTGACGACCATCGCCACGAGGCCGAGGCTTCGTCCCATGCGTGGTTGATCGGCCGCGGGCTGGCTCCGCTTGAGGCGACGATAACGACTG
This sequence comes from Gaiellaceae bacterium, assembly GCA_036378475.1. GTDB lineage: Bacteria > Actinomycetota > Thermoleophilia > Gaiellales > Gaiellaceae > 13-2-20CM-68-14. Next base: position 17,105 of record DASUWJ010000091.1, on the reverse strand, counting down.
CTAATGAGTCAAATTAACGAAACGCTGATATGCTGGCAGCCCGTGGCGGAGTCAGCGTCGTGTGACGTCCTCGTGATCGGCAGCGGAGCCTCGGGCCTCGCCGCCGCTGTCTCGGCAGAGCGTGCGGGTGCGCGGGTCGTACTGGCAACGAAAGGCTCGCTCCAGTCCTGTAACTCCGCCAAGGCCCAGGGCGGGATCCAGGCCGCCCTCGGCGCCGACGACTCGCCGGAGCAGCATGCCGAGGACGTCTGGCGGAGTTCGCACGAGACGGCCGACCGGCGGCTCGTCCGCGTGCTGACGGCCGAGGCAGCGAGTGCGATCCACTGGCTCGAACAGCTCGGCGTCGAGTTCACGCGCGAGAACGGGGGCTACCGACTGGCCAAGTGCGGCGGGGCGAGCCGCAAGCGCCTGCTGCAGGTCGGTGACCGGACGGGGCATGCGATCACGAGCGCGCTGCGGAAGGCCGTCGCTGCCTCCACGATCGAGACGCTGCCTAAGTCGCCGCTCCTCGCGCTCGAGCCGGGCGGGCTCGGCTGGCGGGCCCGCTGCGGAGAGCACGCGCTCGAGGTCGGCGCAGTCGTGCTCGCCGCGGGCGGGCGCTGCTTCCGGGAGGCGGAGGAACGCGGCGAGCTCTCCACGAACCACCCCGGCGCGACCGGAGAGGTGACCCGGATCGCGCTCGAGCTCGGCGCCGGGTCATGCGACCTCGACGCGCTCCAGTACCACCCGAACGGAGGCGCCTGGCCCGAGCACATGCAGGGCTACTCGATCCCGGAGACGACGCGAGCCTACGGCGCGACGCTCCTGAACGCCGAGCGGCAGGAGTTCACCGACCCGCTGGCGCCGCGCGACGTCGTCTCGCAAGCGATCTTCGACGAGGTCTCGGCCGGCCGCGGCCTCGAGACCCCGGACGGCCGGCCCGCGGTCTACCTCGACACGACCCGGATCCCCGAGCGCGACGCCACCGTCTCGCTGCCCTACATGCTGCGCCGCTACCGCGCGGGCGGCGTCGATCCGCTTCGGGAGCCGCTCCTGACCTTTCCGGTCCTGCACTACCAAAACGGCGGTCTCGTGATCGACGAGCATGGCGAGACGACGGTCGAGGGCCTGTTCGCGTGCGGCGAGATCGCTGGGGGCACGCACGGGCGAAACCGGATGATGGGCAACTCGCTCCTCGAGTGCACGGTCTTCGGCCGCCGGGCGGGCGCCGCCGCCGCCGAGAAAGCGTGCGCATGAGCGTCGTTGGCACCGACCTAGCCTCCGTCGTCGAGGATGCCGCGGCGCACCTCTACGTCTGGGCGCTCAAGGACATCCCCCAGGATCTGCGCGATGCGCTCGCCGCCGCCCGCGAGCGCGAGACCTCGGTCCCGGGCCGGCGGGTGCTCGACACGATCGTCAAGAACGTCGGCGTGGCCGACGAGCAGGATAATCTCGTCTGCCAGGACACCGGGATCGCGGTCTACAGCTGCCGGGTCGGTGAGCACTTCCCCCTGCATCCCGCCCGGATCTACGCGGCGCTGAAAAACGGGACGGAGCGAGCGACGCTGGAGCATCCGCTGCGCTCGAATGCGGTCCACACGATCACGCGCGAGAACACCGGGCCGAACACGGGCCACCGCCTGCCGATCGTGCACTGGGAGTTCATCCCGGACTGGGACGGCCTGGATGTCAAGTGCGTACCCAAGGGCTCGGGCTCCGAGAACATGTCGTTCCTGAAGATGTGCGTCCCCGCCGACGGCGTGAAGGGGATCAAGCAGTTCGTGCTCGAGTCGATCGTCGGGGCGGGCGGCAAGCCGTGCCCGCCGGGGATCGTCGGCGTCGGGATCGGCGGCTCGGCGGACTACGCGCTCTACCTCGCCAAGGAGGCGATCGCCCGCCCGATCGGCACGCGCAACCCCGATCCGGTGGTCGCGGCGCTGGAGGAGGAGCTGTTCGCGCTTCTGAACGAGACGGGCATCGGGCCGATGGGGCTCGGCGGCGACGTCACCGTCCTGCAGTGCCATATCGAGCACGCGGACACGCACATGACCCTGAACCCGGTCGCGGTCAACTACCAGTGCTGGGCGGCTCGCCGCGCCAGCGCGCACATCGGCGCCGACGGCGGTGTCGAGTTCGACCGGGAGGCGTGATGGCGCGACACGAACTCACCTTCCCGGTCACCGACGAGCGCGAGATCCTGAAGCTCCGCGCCGGCGACGAGGTGACCGTGCAAGGGCGGATCATCGGCATCCGCGACCGGACGCAGATTCGCATCTTCGACGAGGACATGGAGCCGCCGATGGACCTGCGGGGGGCGTTTCTCCTCCACACGGCGCCGGGTGTCCGGAAACGGGAGGACGGCGGCTACGACCCGGTCTGCATCGGCACGACCACGAGCGCGCGGATGGTGCGCTTCACCGAGCCGCTCGGCGCGCGCTACGGCGTGCGCGCGATCTGCGGCAAGGGCGGCTTTCCGGACGAGGCGATCGAGCCGATGCGCCGCCTGGGAATGGTCTATTTCGCGATCGTCGGCGGCGCGGCGGCGCTCGAGACGACCCAGATCGAGGAGATCGAGGAGGTCGCCTGGGAGGAGCTGATGCCCGAGTGTCTTTGGAGGTTCCGGGTCAAGGACTTCGGCCCGCTGACGGTCGGGATCGACGCCCACGGCGGCTCGCTCTACCACGAGGTCCAGGCAGCCGCGGAGGAGAAGCTGAAGGAGCTCTATGCACGCCTTTGATCTTGGGCTCGAGCGGCGCTCGGGCGGGCTGACCCACGTGCTCGACAAGGGCCTCGGCCCGCGCGCCTGGCAGGACGTGCTCGAGACGAGCGGGGCCTACATCGACATCGTCAAGCTCGGCTGGGGCACCTCGTACGTGACCTCGAACCTGCGCGCGAAGCTCGACGTCCTGCGCGAGAAGCCGGTCGTGATCGGCGGCACCTTCCTCGAGGTCGTGCTCACGCTCGAGAAGCTCGACGACTACAAGCGCTGGCTCCAGCAGCTCGGTCTCACCCACGTCGAGATCTCCGACGGCGTGATCGCGCTCGAGCGCGACCGCAAGCTCGAGCTGATCGCGGATTTCGCCCGTGACTTCACCGTGCTCTCCGAGGTCGGTTCGAAGGATTCCGACATCGAGTACGCCCCCTCACGGTGGATCGAATGGATCAGGGAGGAGCTCGAGGCCGGAGCGTGGAAGGTGATCACCGAGGGGCGCGAGGGAGGTACCGCGGGGATCTACCAGGCGACGGGAGAGATGCGCTCGGCTCTCGTCGAACAGATCGCACAGGAGCTCGGCGCCGACGACCTGCTCTTCGAGGCGCCGACGAAGGCGGCCCAGGCCTGGTTGATCAAGCAGTTCGGGCCGACGGTGAATCTCGGCAACATTCCGCCCGACGAGGTAATCGCACTCGAGACTCTGCGGCTCGGTCTTCGCGGCGACACCCTGCTGGAGGTGCTCGGTGGCGAGCGCACCCCCGCTGCCTGAGCTCGACTTCGAGGCGATGTCCGCCGAGGAGCTGCTTCGGTGGGGCTCCGATGAGTTCGGCGACAAGCTCTGCCTGACCTGCTCCTGGCAGAAGCAGTCCTCGGTACTCGTGCACATGGTCGCCGAGCTCGGACTCGGGCTGCCCGTGCTCGAGCTCGACACGCAGCTCTTCTTCCGCGAGAGCTACGAGACCCGCGACCGGCTGGTCGAGCGGTACGGACTCGAGCTACGAAGGCCGCACGTGCTGACGGTGGCCGAGCAGCACCGTCGCGAGGGCCCGAACCTGTGGGAGACCAATCCGGACCGCTGCTGCCACATCCGCAAGGTCGAGCCCCTGCTCGAGGCGCTCCGGCCCTACCAGGGGTGGGTATCGGGGATCCGCCGCGACCAGTCGCCGAGCCGCGCCGCCACGCCGAAGCTGCAGTGGTCTGAGCGCTACGGCGTCTGGAAGCTGCACCCGCTCGCCGACTGGGACGAGCAGCGCGTCTGGGCGTACATCAAGGTCAACGAGATCCCGTTCAACCCGCTGCACGAGAGCGGCTACCGCTCGATCGGCTGCATTCCGTGTACCCGCCCGACGGCGCCGAACGAGGAGGAGCGGGCGGGCCGCTGGGCCGGCTCCGACAAGCTCGAGTGCGGGATTCACCTCGACACACCCGTCCGCCGAAACCCGGCGGCCGAACAGAAAGGATCGAATGGATAACGGATTCACGCTCTGGTTCACCGGGCTCTCGGGAGCCGGCAAGTCGACGATCGCCGAGCTTGTCGGGGTCGAGCTGGAGCGAAGCGGCTCGCTCGTCGAGTACCTCGACGGCGACGTCGTGCGGACGCACCTCTCGAAGGGGCTGGGCTTCTCCAAGGAAGACCGCGACACGAACATCGAGCGGATCGGCTGGGTCGCCTCGCGCCTGACCCGCCACGGCGCGACCGTGCTCGTCTCCGCGATCTCGCCCTACGCGAAGACGCGCGCGTATGCCCGCCGGCTGATCGAGGCCCAGGGCGAGTTCATCGAGATCTTCGTCAAGGCCTCGGTCGAGGAATGCGCGCGCCGGGACGTCAAGGGACTGTACGAGAAAGCTTTCAGGGGCGAGCTCCAGGGGTTCACCGGCGTCTCCGATCCCTACGAGGAGCCACGCCACGCCGAGCTCGTGCTCGAGACCGAGATCGAGACGCCCGCCGAGAGCGCGGCGCGGGTGCTCGCGCTGCTCGCCCAGCGGAGGCTCGCGAGCCTGAAGGTGCCGGCGTGAGTGCGCTCGAGACGACGGAGCAGCTGATCCCGCCCCACGGCGGCTACCTCGTTGACCGCACCGGGCCGCGGCCGGACAACCTCGAGAGCCTGGAGCAGGTTTCGCTCACCTCCCGCGAGCTGTCCGACCTGGATCTCATCGCCTGTGGTGGGCTCTCGCCACTCGACGGCTTCATGGGCCGCGACGACTACGAGCGGGTGCTCGCCGAGATGCGCCTCGCGAAGGGCCTGCCCTGGGCGCTCCCCGTCTGCCTGGCAGTTGACCGGGAACCGCAGGGGGGTGAGGTCGCCCTGACGGACGAGTCCGGCGCCGCCTTCGCCGTGCTGGAGGTCGACGAGATCTTCGAGTACGACAAGGAGCGCGAGGCGCGCAGCTGCTTCCGGACGACCGACGAGGCGCATCCGGGTGTCGCGCGGCTGTACGCCCAGAAGCCCCTCTACCTAGCCGGGAAGGTGACCGTCTTCGAGCGGGCCGAACCGAGCTTCCCCGAGCTCGCCCTCGATCCGGCCCAGACGCGCGCGGTCTTCGCCGAGCGAGGCTGGAAGCGCGTCGTCGGCTTCCAGACGCGAAACCCGATCCACCGAGCGCACGAGTACCTGACGAAAGGCGCGCTCGAGACGGTGGACGGGCTGCTGATCCACCCGCTCGTCGGCGAGACGAAGTCCGACGACGTTCCGGCACAGACGCGCGTCGAGTGCTACCGAATCCTGCTCGAGCTCTACTACCCGCAGGAGCGGGTCGTCTTGTCCTCGTTCCCGGCCGCGATGCGCTACGCGGGCCCGCGTGAGGCCGTCTGGCACGCCCTCTGCCGCAAGAACTACGGCTGCTCGCACTTCATCGTCGGCCGAGACCACGCGGGGGTGGGCGACTACTACGGTACCTACGACGCCCAGCTGATCTTCGCGGAGTTCGAGCCGAACGAGCTCGGGATCGAGCCGATGTTCTTCGAGCACGCTTTCTGGTGCCGCGTCTGCGCCCAGATGGCGACGCCGAAGACGTGCCCGCATCCCCGTGAGGTCCACGTCTTCCTCTCGGGCACGAAGGTGCGCGAGCTGCTCGCTCAGGGCGCCCTGCCGCCGAGCGAGTTCTCACGGCCGGAGGTCGCCGAGGTGCTGATCGAGGCCTATCGAGCCTGAGGTGACCTGGCAGTTCGCGCTCACCGGCCTGCTGATCGGCTCCCTCGTCGGCTTGACCGGCATGGGGGGCGGCTCGCTGCTGACGCCGATCCTCGTCATCGTCTTCGGCTTCAACCCGACGCTCGCCGTCGGGACGGACGTGCTCCACGGCGCCGTCTTCAAGAGCTTCGGCGCTCTCCGCCACCGCAGGCTCGGGACCGTGCACGCGCGGCTGACCTTCTGGATGTTTCTCGGCTCGGGCCCGATGTCCCTGCTCGGGGTGGGCCTCGCGACGCTGCTCAAGCAGCGCTACGGAGGCGGGATCGAGTCGGTCGAGAGCTACGCGATCGGCGCCGCCCTGATTCTGGGCGGGTTCGGGCTCGTCGCCAAGACGCTGATCAAGCGCGGCCTGCAGCCGAGTGACGCTCCCTTCATCCTGACGAGGCGCGACCGCTTGATCGCCTTTTTGATCGGGGCCGTCTTCGGCTTCGTCGTCGGCCTCACCTCGGTCGGCAGCGGCACGTTCTTCGGCCTGGTGATGGTGCTCGCGTATCCACTCACCGTGCGCAAGATCGTGGGCACGGACATCTTTCACGCCGCCGCGCTTCTCTGGGTGGCAGGGGTCGGCCACCTGCTCGCTGGCAACGTCGACCTGCGGGTGATCGGGTGGCTTCTGCTCGGCTCGATTCCCGGCGTGCTGCTCACGAGCAAGCTGACGCTCCGGATTCCCGAGCATGCGCTTCGGCTCGGGCTTGCGCTCGTCCTGATCTTGAGCGGGGTGAAGCTCGTGCGAGTGCCCCAGGCGAACTGGGTGCTGGTCGGCGGCTTGATCGCGAGCGGCATGGCGCTGGCTGCCTGGGGCGTACTTGAGTTCCAGAGGCGGCGGCGCACGGTCGAGGCGCTGGCGACCGAACCGCCGCTTCGGTAGCCGACCCGCATCTAGACTCGCCGCACCTTGGCGCGTTTCCTGCCGGTGCTGCTCGTGATCGGGCTGCTCGGCGGCTCGGCGGCGGCATTTGCGGTCACGGAGCGGCTGAAGCTCGAGCGGAGCCCGGTGTTCCAGACGCTCGTCGACAAGGCCGTTTCGGCTCGCTCCGGGAAGCGGGCCCAGATCTCCTTTCGCCTGCGCGAGGCGGACGACGTCTCGGTGGCGATCGTCGACGCGAGCGGCAGGGTCGTCCGTTCGCTTCCAGCCCCGCCGCGGCCGCACGCCGGGCTGCAGCGTTTCGCCTGGGACGGACGAGACGATGCCGGTCGCGCCGTCGCCGACGGCACCTACAAGCCGCGGCTCCGCCTTCCCGGCGAGCACCGGACGATCCTCCTGCCGAACCCGATCGTGGTCGACAACGTGGCCCCGCGAATCTCGGCCGGGCGCCCGAACCTGACCGTCTTCTCGCCGGACGGCGACTACCGCCACGACTACCTCCTCCTGCGCTACCGGGCCAGTGAGCCGGCCCACGCCCTGCTCTACGCGAACGGCAGGCTGGTGGTCGAGAACAAGGCCTTCGCGACGAGCGGCACGGTCGAGTGGCGCCCGGACGGCCTGCGCCTTCCCCCCGGCCGCTACCGTCTCCGGCTCAGGGCGCTCGACGAGGTGAACAACCTCGGCCGCCCGAGCCGGCCGATCGTGGTGCGGATTCGCTACATCGAGCTCGCGCGGCACCGAATCAGCGTTCGAAGCGGCGGCCGGGTCGTCGTCCGCGTCTATACGGATGCGAGCGCCTTCCGCTGGCGGATCGGCTCGCGCGCCGGCCGGGTGCGTGGGCGGACGCTCGTCCTTCCTGCGGGCGCGCCGGGCACCTACCAGCTAATCGTCAGCGAGCGGGGCTTCTCGGACCGGGCCCTGCTCGTGGTCGCCCGATGAGCGAGCTCGCGCGCGTCGCAGGGCCGCTGGCCGCCGCGGGGCTGGCGGTTTTGATCGGGGCCCCGCGCCGCGAGTTCCGGCTCGCTGGCCTCGGCGCTTGGGCGCTCGGCTCCGCCGTCCTCGCCTACTACCTCGCGCCGCACGGGCATCGCGCCCTGCTCGCCGCCGCGGGCCTCGCGGGGCTCGTGCTGGCGGCAGCGGCGGCCGCACTGCTCCTGCGCTGGCCCTGGCTGCTTGCGCTCGCCGCGCTCGCGTGCGTTCCCGCCCGGATCCAGCTGACGGTCGGTTCGACCCAGGCGAGCCTGCTCGTGCCGATGTACGGCGTCGCCGCGGCGGCAGCGCTCGCGCTCCTCTGGCAGCTGTGGCGCGGGGACGAGCGTGCGCGCGAACTCGGCCCGCTGGCGCTGCCGCTCGCGCTCTTTGTCTTTTGGGGCGGCCTCTCGCTCGCGTGGAGCGAGGATCTCCGCCAGGGCGCGATCGAGCTGCTCGCCTTCTATCTCCCCTTCGGCCTGATCGCGGTTGCGCTCGCTCGGCTGCCCTGGCGAGCTGACTGGCTCCGGGCCCTGTTCGGGCTCCTCGTCGGAATGGCGATCCTGTTCGCGCTGATCGGCGTCTACCAGTACGAGACGCGCAACATCTTCTGGAACCCGAAGGTGCTGGTGGCGAATGCCTACGCGCCCTTCTATCGGGTCAATTCCGTCTTCTGGGACCCCTCGATCTACGGGCGCTTCCTCGTCGTCGCCATTCTCGCCTGCCTCGTCCCGGTCGTGCTCGGCGCACCCCGGCGCGTTTCGGTCGGGGCGGCGGCGGCGATCGTCGTGGCCTGGATCGGGCTCGTCCTCTCGTTCTCCCAATCGAGCTTCGTGGCGCTCGTTTGCGGCGTCGGCGTGGTCGCGTGGTTTGCGTGGGGACGAAGGACGCTCGCCCTGATCGGGGTGGTCGCGCTCGTCGGTTTAGTGGCCGCGGTCGCGCTGCCGTCCGTTCGCCACCACTCGCTGAACAGCGCCTCGGGCGGGCGCTTCAAGCTGGTCAAGAACGGGATCGCGATTGCCGTGCACCACCCCCTGCAGGGCGTCGGGATCGGCGGGTTCAAGAAGGCCTACGCGAGAAGGACACACCTGAGCGGCAACGAGCCGAAGGCCGCCGCCTCCCACGACACCCCCGTCACCGTCGCGGCAGAGACGGGCGCGATCGGACTGGTGCTCTTCGTCTGGCTCTTGCTGGCGGCGTTCGTGCTCGCATTCCGGACCGCCGGCTCGAGCGCGGCTGGACGCCTGGCCTTGTCGCTCGCGGCCGTCCTGGTGGCGATCGGCGTGCACAGCCTCTTCTACAACGCGTTCTTCGAAGACCCGGTGACGTGGGGCGCGCTGGCGCTCCTGCCGCTCGCCGCCGCCGCCCGCACGCGCGAGGCGCTCAGCGAGCGGCAGCGACGAGACGGCGTCCCACCGCGAGCAGCCGTCGTCGTTCCGCCGGCAGGTAGAAGCCGAGCGGAAGCAGGATGAGCGGGTAGGCGAGCGTCAACGCGATCGCCCCCGCGAGCGGCACGTTGAGCGCCCGTCCGGCGGCGGTGATGCCGACCGCCGAGGCGACGACGAGCGTGATTCGGCGCCACTGGTAGGGCACGGGGTAGACCCGCTGGGCATAGACCGCCATCAGGACGAACATCGCCGCCATCGCCACGGCAACCGAGATGCCGGCGCCGATCATCCCGTAGCGGGGGACAAGCGCGAAGCAGAGTCCGAAGTTGATCACTGCCGCCGCCCCCGAGACAACCCAGTTGAACTGCGTCAGGCGTGCGCGGCCGACGCCGATCGCGACCACCGTGTAGGCGCCCCAGGCGGCGGCGCTGAAGGAGAGCAGGGCGACGACCCGGGCGCCCGAGTAGAACTCCGGCCGCCCGGTCAGGAGGCGAACGAGCCACGGCGACAGAAGGCCGAGCGCGAGCGAGACCCAGCAGGTAAAGAGGAGCAGGTAGGTGAGGACGAAGCCGTACGTCCGCTTGGCCTCGCGCTCATCATCGATCGAATAGGCGAAGGCGGGCCAGGCGAGGCGAAACGCGGTCAGCAGAAGGAGCGTCGCCGAGGCGATCCGGACGCCGATCGAGTAGTGGCCGACCTCGGTCTGCCCCTTGAACTTGGCGATGAAGACCCGGTCGGCAAAGTTGAGCGTCCAGATCGCGAGCTGCGCCGGCACCAACGGCAGCCCGAAGCGGTTCATCCGCGCTAGCAAGCCGCGGTCCAACTCCAGGCCGAGCTGGTAGCGCCGGTGGGCGAGGAGAGCGAAGTAGACGGCGAGCGTGCCGATCCAGTTGCCGACGACGACGCCGAGCGCGCGCTCGTGGAAGTAGACGACGAGGATGACGGTCGCGGCGACGGTCACGACCAGGTTCGCGAGCGTCGCGAGGGTGAAGAGGACCGGTCGCTCCTCGACGCGAAAGAGCGAGGTCAGCTGTTCGTAGTTCAGCTGCGCCCAGAGTCCGACGAAGGCGGCCCGGACGAGCCAGGCCTGGTGGGGACCGAGCGAGAGGGCATCGGCGATCGGTTGGGCGGCGAGGGAGCCCGCGACCAGGCCGACGGTGGCGCTTCCCATCGTGAACCAAAAGGAGGTGCGAACGACCCGCAGACGCTGCACCAGGTCGCTGGAGTCGAAGTAGAAGCGAAAGAACGCGCTCGAGAGGCCCAGGCGAAGCAGGACGACGAGCACCGCCATCAGCGCCGTCAGCGTCTCGACGCGGCCGTAGTCCTGCCCGTGCAGGTAACTCGTGTAGAGCGGCAGCAGCAGGACCGACAAGACCCGCGAGATCAGCCCGCCGAGTCCGTAGATCAAGGACTGCGAGGTGAGCCGCCTGAGCTGCTCCGAGAGCACCTAGAGCCGACTGTAGATGTCGATCAGGCGGTCGGCCATCAGGTTCACGTCGTGAACCCGCTCGACGTAGGCTCGGCTCGCGGCGCCGCGGCGCAGCCGCTCGTCCCCGTCGGCGAGCAGCAGGCGCAGGTCGCCCGCCAGGGTCTCCGCGGTCGTGCCGAGGATCGGCAGCTCGGCCCCGAACTCCTCGGCCGTGCGCTCGGCGGCCTCCTGGTGGATGTAGCCGAGCACGGGCTTGCCGTAGGCCATCGCCTCGATCGCGAACAGCCCGTACCAGCCGACGACGAGCTGGTCGACAACGACGTCGGCCGCTGCGATCCGCCGCCCGACCTCGTCGTGGCGGACCTGCTCGATCAGGTCGAGCTCGACCCCGAGCTCCGCGCAGGCGGCGGCGATCGCATCGGTTCCCTTGCGGCGCCGGGAGAGGGCGGCGTGCGCGACCCGGAGCGGGCCTTCGCGGCGCGGGGGGACCGGCTCGATCCCGGAGAGGTCGATTCCGGGTGGAATGACCTCCGCCTCGGGGATCCAGCGGGCCGCGTCGTAGGAGCCGACGATCTGGGCGTCGGCGAGGCCGCCGTAGGCGAGCTCTACGCGCGACTTGCCCCGGATGTCCGAGCCGAGGAAATGGAAGACCGATTTCTTGCGGCTGGCGTGGAGGATCGGGAACTGCAGGCGCTTCGGCACCAGGGTCAGCCCGAAGTAGAAGTGGAAGACGTCGGTGGTCGGCAGGAGCCGCGCGAGCGCCCGTAGCTGAAGCGCCTGCCGCCACAGGAAGGGGCCGGCCGGCAGGGCGAGGTCTTCGTCGGCCTCGGGGTGGGCGGGATGGGTCTCGAAGACGACCAGGCGGGCGTCAAGTCCCTTCCGGCGCAGCGCCTCGACGTTCGTCCAGCCGATCCCGGCGAAGTTGACCGGGCAGTGTGTTACCCGGAGTCCCACTCGACCTGACCGAAGGAGTGGCGTCCCGGGCGCGCGCTCCGGGTACCGGGTGCACGCCCGCGCCGGGCCCGTGAGTGGGGGACGCCGCCGCTCACTCGACGCCGATGTCCAGGAGCGTGGCGGCCGCCTCGGCCCGCTCGAGTGCCTCGACGTTCGTGTCGCCGACCGCGATCACGTAGCCGCGGCGGTCGGCATCGAGGCGCACGGGCCTGATCGTTTCGCCGAGGCGCAAGTACGTCTCGGCCTGGACGACGCCGGGGAAGGCGAGCACCTTGTCGAGCGGGCCGATTCGGGCCACCTTCCCGGTCGGCAGAGGCCCCGGCTCGGCCGTCAGGAACCTGATCGCGAGCGGCTGCTGGAAGCGGGGCGTCACCAGCTCGTCCGGCACCTCGAGCCCGAGCGCCTGCCGTAGCGCCACCTGGACGAGATCGACTCCAACCGCATGGGTAGCGAGGTCGGCCATCTGTCCGCCCGGGACGCGCGCGGCGCACTCGACGAGGAGGGGGTGCCCGTCCTCGCCCACGATCAGCTGCGGGAACGCGATCCCGTCCCGCAATCCGAGCGCGTGCACGGCCGAGATCGCGGCCTGCTCGGCCTCCGCCAGCGGGTCGGCGAACAGGCGCGAGGGGTAGACGTGGATCCAGCCGACGCCGAAGCCGATCCCGGGCGGGCGCAGCCGGTCGGACAGCGTCAGCGGGGTCACGGAACCGCCCCGGACGACCGCCAGCCCGTTCAGCTCCAGTCCCTCGTGGTAGCCCTCGACGATCGCCTCGCCGCTCGGCGACTCGGCCAGCGCCGCGTGCAGGCTCGCCTCGAGCTCCTCGTCCGAGCGAAGCAGGAAGACGCCGCGCTGTCCGCCCGAGTCGGCCGGCTTCAGCACCGCCGGATAGCCCACGGTCTCGACCGCGGCGTAGGCCTCGTGCAGCGACCGGGCGGCCGCAAAGCGGGGCTGCGGCACCCCCGCCTCTGCGAACCGCCGCCGCATCGCCACCTTGTGCGTCATCAGGTGGGCGGTCTCCGTGCCGATCCCCGGTAACCCGAGCGCCTCGGCGACCGCCGCCACCACGGGAACGGCGCGATCGGCCGAGATCGTGAGCACGCCGTCGACGGAGTTGCGCCGCCCGACCTCGGTGACCGAGGCGGCGTCCGCGAAGTCCACCACCTCGGCGACGTCCGCGAGCTCGAGCCCGAGCGCCTCGGCATCCCTGTCGACGGCGACGACCCGCAGGCCCAGCTCCTGCGCCTGGCGGATCGCGCGCCGCTGGTGCTCGCCCGCGCCGACGAAGAGGACGGTTCCCTCGATCCCGCGTCGCTTCCTGTCGGCGATCCTCTCGACCGTGTCTCCCTCGACCGGCTGAAGCCGCCGCGGGCGAGACCCGCGCCACGGCCATGGCAGGCACCGGGGCGGTGCCGTGCGCGATGCTAACGGCGCCGAGGCGTCAGGCCTGCCGTTCACCCGCCGCTAGACTCGCCGCCGTGGCGCTGACCGGGAAGCGCATCCTGCTCACAGGCGGTGCGGGCTTCATCGGCTCGATGCTGGCCCGACGCCTGGTCGAGGACAACGAGCTGATCGCGCTCGACAACCTGCACCGCGACGCCCTCTCGGGCACCGAGCTGGCGGAGCATCCCAACCTCACCTTCATCCAGGCCGACGTGCTCGATGCCGAGGCCGTGCGCGAGGCGGCGCAAGGTGTGACGCACGTCGTCCACCTAGCCGCGATCGCCGGTGTCGACACCGTCCGCGAAAGCCCGGTCCGGACGATGCGCGTCAACCTGATCGGCACCTACAACGTGCTCGAGGCAGCACTTGCGAACCCGGAGCCGGTCGAGCGCCTGGTCGAGTTCTCGACGAGCGAGGTGTTCGGCACGCACGCCTTCAACGTGCGCGAGGGGCACGTCTCGACGATCGGTTCGGTCGGGGAGGCTCGCTGGACCTACGCCGTCTCGAAGCTCGCGGGCGAGCACATGGCCCATGCCTACCGGGAGGAGTTCGGCATCCCGGTCGTCACGGTCCGGCCATTCAACGTCTACGGCCCGGGCCAGATCGGCGGCGGAGCGATCCGCGCCTTCATCGAGGCGGCGCTCGCCGGACGAGACCTGACGATCCACGGCGACGGCTCGCAGATCCGCGCCTGGTGCTACGTCGACGACATGGTCGAGGCGCTGCTCCTTTGTCTCGAGCGAGAGGAAGCGGTCGGCCAGACCTTCAACGTCGGGAACGCCCGCTCGGCGGTGACGATCTTCGATCTCGCCCAGCGGGTGAAGCGGCTGACCGGCTCGCAGGGGGAGATCGTCTTCCAGCCGCTCCACTATGCCGACGTCGAGCTCAGGATCCCCAACGTCGAGAAGGCCCGGGAGGCGCTCGGCTTCGAGGCCAGGGTCGATCTCGACGAGGGCCTGGCCCGAACGATCGCCTGGTACAGGGCGAAGGCGCCGGCGATCGCGTGAGCGCAGGGCGGCAGGGCGGGGGGCTGAGCCTGCGGGCTCTTCCCCCTGGTTTCCCGCCCGGGTGAGCCCGGCAGGACCAGGAGGGCGGCGAGAGCTGGCCTCCTCCCGCGAACCGGGTGGAGACGGCCGCTCCGCGGAGCCGATCCGGCTCGGTCGGCCCGATCTCGGGACGGCGGAGGCCGAGGCGGTCGCCGAGGTGCTGCGGAGCGGTCAGCTGACGATGGGCCCGAAGGTGGCGGAGTTTGAGACGGCTCTCGCGCGGGCCTGCGCTACGAGGCACGCGATCGCCGTCTCGTCGGGGACAGCCGGTCTGCACCTTGCCGTGCTCGCGCTCGGCATCGGACCCGGCGACGAGGTGCTGCTTCCTGCCTACACGTTTCCCGCCACGGCCAACGTCGTCTCGCTCGTGGGCGCCAGGCCGGTGCTCGTCGACGTCGATCCAGCGACGATGAACCTCGATCCGGAGCGGCTCGCGCCCGGGCCGCGGACGAAGGCGATCATCGCGGTCGATCTCTTCGGGCGCCCGGCGCGGTTCGAGCAGCTACCGCAGGACGTCCCCGTGCTGGAGGACGCGGCCGGCGCGCTCGGGGCGAGGCGCCGGGGCCGGCCCTGCGGCGGCCTGGGCGCCCTCGGCTGTCTCTCGTTCCATCCGCGCAAGATCGTCACGACCGGCGAGGGCGGCGCGGTCACGGCGGACGACCCCGAGCTGGCCGACTCCGTCCGGCGCCTGCGTCACCACGGGATCGAGCCCGGGGGCGAGTTCGAGATCGAGCTGCCCGGCTTCAACTACCGCCTCTCCGACATCCTCTGCGCGGTCGGGATCCCGCAGCTCGCGCGCTTGGAGGAGCTGCTCGAAGCGCGCGCCCGCGTCGCCGACGGTTACACGGCGCGGCTCCGCGGCCTCGTCGAGACGCCCTCGGCCGACGAGGGCGACGTCCACGGCTGGCAGGCCTACGTGATCCAGGTCGACGGGGCCGCCGAGAAGATCGCGGAGCTGCGCCGGCGGGGGATCGAGGCCCAGATCGGAACCTACGCGCTGCACCGGCTGGCCGCCTACCGCGACCAGGGCGAGTTCCCCGGCGCCTCGCGCGTCTTCGAGCGGGCGATCGCGCTGCCCTTCCACACGCAGCTCTCCGAGCTCGAGCTCGACCGCGTCGCCGAAGGCTTGACAGAGCTAGTAAGTAAGTAGTAACTTACTAGGCGTGAGCGCGACCACGACCCGCAAGACGGCCGGGGAGCGGCGTGAGGCCGTCCTCGACGCCGCGCTCGAGGAGTTCGCGGCGCACGGCCTGAGCGGTGCCTCGACCGAGGCGATCGCCGCCAAGGCCGGTATCTCCCAGCCGTATGTCTTCCGTCTCTTCGGGACGAAGAAGGAGCTCTTCACGGCCGTCGTCAGCCGCTGCTTTCGCGAGACGCTCGAGCTCTTTCAGCGCGCCGCCGAGGGCAAGCGCGGCGCCGAGGCGCTGGCGGCGATGGGCAAGGCCTACGTGGAGGAGCTGCTACCCGACCGGACCCGGTTGCGTGGCCAGATGCAGGCCTACGCGGCTTGCGACGACGAGGAGATCCGCGCGGTCGTCCGCAATGGCTACGGCGACCTCGTCGCCTACGCCGAGCGGGTCTCAGGCCTGCCTCCGGAGGAGATCAGCCGCTTCTTCTCGATGGGCATGCTCCTGAACGTGATCGCCTCGATGGGCCTGCAAACCCTCGACGAACCCTGGGCCGAGCGGCTCGTCTCGGGCTGCAAACCGAGCTAATTTTTCCCGCCGGAGTAAGTGACTACTCACATAAGAGGAGGAACCATGAGCCAACGCCTCTCCACGCCCTGGACGTTTGCGATCACGTCGGTCGCGCTGTTCATGGTCACGCTCGACAACCTCGTCGTCACGACCGCGCTGCCGGTGATCCGGCGCCACCTGCACGCCTCCATCACCCAGCTCGAGTGGACCGTCAACGCCTACACGCTTACCTTTGCCGTCCTGCTTTTGACGGGCGCTGCGCTGGGCGACCGGTTCGGGAGGCGGCTGATGTTCACGGTCGGGGTCGGCGTCTTCACGCTCGGCTCGGCCGCGGCCGCGCTCTCGACGAGTGCGACGGCACTCGACCTCGCGCGCGGGCTGCAGGGGATTGGCGGGGCGATCGTCACCCCGCTGACCCTGACGATCCTGTCCGCGGCCGTTCCGAAGGAGAAGCGCGGGCTCGCGCTCGGTGCCTGGGGCGGGATCGGCGGTCTCGCCGTCGCAATTGGTCCACTCGTCGGCGGTGCCGTCGTCCAAGGTCTTTCCTGGCAGTGGATCTTCTGGCTGAACGTCCCGATCGGGCTCCTGCTGGCGCCGCTCGCGTTCAGCCGCCTGGTCGAGACGCACGGCCCGTCCGACCGGCTCGACCTGCGCGGGCTCGGACTTGCGAGCGCCGGCCTGTTCGGGATCGTCTGGGGCCTCGTCCGCGGCAACACCGTCGGCTGGGGCTCCACCGAGATCGTCGGCTCGCTGGCGGCCGGCTCGGTCGTGCTCGCGCTGTTCGTCCTCTGGGAGCTCCGCGCGCGGGCGCCGATGCTGCCGATGCGCTTCTTCCGTAACCGCACCTTCGCCCTGACCAATCTCTCTTCGCTGTTCATGTTCTTCGGGATGTTCGGCTCGATCTTCCTGCTGGCGCAGTTCTTCCAGACCGTCCAGGGCTACTCGCCACTGCAGGCCGGGCTGCGGATCCTGCCGTGGACTGCTATGCCGATCTTCGTCGCCCCGATCGCAGGCGCGCTCTCGGACCGGATCGGCGGTCAGCGCCTGATGGCCGCCGGGCTGACCCTACAAGCGATCGGGATCGGCTGGATCGCGGCGGTCTCGGCCCCGACTGCGGCCTACAGCTCGCTGGTCGCGCCTTTCTTCGTGAGCGGGATCGGGATGGCGCTCTTCTTCGCCCCGGTCGCGAACGTCGTCCTCAGTGCGGTCCGGCCCGAGGAAGAGGGTCAGGCCTCGGGCGCCCAGAACGCGATCCGTGAGCTCGGCGGTGTCTTCGGGGTCGCCGTGCTCGCCTCGATCTTCTCGCGCTACGGCGGGTATGGAGCGCCGCAGCATTTCGTGGACGGAATGCTGCCCGCGGTCTGGGTCGGTGCCGGAGTCGTCGGCCTGGGGGCGCTCGCCGCCTTCGCGATCCCCGCACGCGCCCGATCCGG
>DASUWJ010000090.1:0-5870 GCA_036378475.1 Gaiellaceae bacterium | reverse complement strand
AGCGGTCAAAGCCGCGCTGGAGGGGTTCTCGGAATGAAAACGGCCGGCCCGAGGGCCGGCCGTTTTCACCGAGGAAGCACAGAAGCCACCGCGCTTCCCGAGATCGAATGTCTCAGGAACTGTCGCTGATCCTGGTATCGGCTCCGGGAGGCCGCGACTCGCCGCTTGGCGCGGGTGATTGCGGATCACCCGCTGCGGGGGATCAGGAGCGAGCCGAGGCGAGTGTCTCGAGCGCCTGGCGCCGCGAGGAGACGCCGAGCTTCCGCAGCAGGTTCTTCACGTGCGAGCGGACCGTGTGCTCTGAGATGAAGAGGCGGGTCGCGATCTCATCGGTGCCGAGATGCTCGTCGAGGAGGAGCAGCACCTCGACCTCGCGCGCGCTCAGGGCGGCGGCGATCGAGTCCGGCACGCCGCCGTTCGCGTCGCGGCTCTCGCGAACCTTCTCGAGCAGCCGCCGGGCAATCGAGCCGGAGAGGGCGGCCTCGCCCTCGGCGGCGCCGCGCAGAAACTCGACGATCCGCTCCGGGGGTTCGGTCTTCAGCAGGTATCCCGCCGCGCCGGCCCTGATCGCAGCAAGCAGGTTCTCCTCCGCCACCGAGGCGGTCAGCATCACGACCTCGCAGTCGGGCGCAACCTCGCGGAGGCGCGGCAGTGCGCCGAGCCCGTCGAGCCCGGGCATCGCCAGGTCGAGCAGGATCAGATCGGGCTGCAGGCGGCGAGCGACCCCGATTGCCTCCTCGCCATCGGAGGCCTCGCCGGCGACGTCAAAACCGTTTTGGGCGAGCAAGGCCGACAGCGCGCTGCGCGTGAGCGGATGATCGTCGACAATCAGGACACGGGTCGCCATAGGGCCTCTTGGCCCTTATCGGCCGGAACGCTCCTGCCGAATAGAGGTATGTGCGACGCGACGACAGCGCCTACCAGTCCTGGCTCTGGGGAGAAATCCTGCTCTTTGGCCTGCTCGGGGCCGCGCTTGCGCTCTTTGTCACCTACCCGCACCTGAGGCCGACCTACGAGCTGCCGCAGGCGAGGCTCGTGCTCGACACGCTCGTCGCGCTGGCCGGGATCCTCGTGGCCGTGCTCGCGGGCGTCCGTTTCTCCGTGGACGGCCGCCGGCTCGACTTCTGGCTTTGCGCGGGCTTCTCGATCGCCGCCGGCTCGACGTTCGCGTTCGGGATCGTGCCCGTGCTCGGCGGCCAGCCGCTCGACCGGACGGAGCAGTGGGCATGGATCGCCGGGCGGGTCCTCGCCGGAGCGCTGATCGCGGCCGCGGCCTTCGCACGCAAGCGCGTCGGCACGAGCCGCCGCGCGGTGGGGGAGCTCTTGGTGCTGGTGCCGCTGACGCTCTTCGCGCTCTGGGCGAGCGCCAGCTCGTTCGCGCCCGCGTTGCCGGCGCTCGCTGTCCCGAGCCCGAGCCCGCCGCGCCTGCTGACGGCGATGCTCGCCGTGCGCGCGCTCTTCAGCCTGGTCGCGGTGGTCGGCTTCGGCCTGCGTTTTCGCGCCCGGGGCAACGATCTCGACCGCTGGCTCGCCCTCGGCTCGACGCTCTCGCTCTTTGCCGAGTTGAACTACGTGTTCACGCCGCTCGTCTCGAGCCGCTTCGTCTCGCAGGGTGACTTCCTGCGGCTGCTCGCCTACGCCGTCCTGCTCGTCGGCGTCTGGCGGGCAATCCGCTTCGCCGAGTTCGGGCGGGCGGTCGCCGAGGAACGCGCCCGGGTTGCGCGCGAGATCCACGACGGGCTCGCGCAGTACCTCTTCGCCGTCTCGACCCATACGACGATGCTGCAGAACGGGGCCGACCCCGAGACGACGCTGCCGCAGCTGAAGGAGGCCGCTGCAGCGGCCCAGCAGGAGGCCCGCTTCGCGATCCTCGCCCTCTCCTCGGCCAGCGGCACCGCGCCCTTCGACGCGGCGCTACAGCGCTACATCGGGTTCCTGACGGCGGACGGCCGGCTTGACGTCGACCTGGAGATCGACGCCGACGTCGATCTGGCGCCGGACGAGCAGATCGAGGTCTTCCGCATCGTCCAGGAAGGACTCGCCAACGCGCGCAAGCACGCCGGTGCCGAGCATGCCGAGGTCCGAATCAGAATGCGCGGCGACGAGCGCGTCGTGAGCGTCGTCGATGACGGCGCCGGCTTCGACGACGACTCCGTCTCGGCAGGCCAGGGGCTCCGAAACATGCGAGCGCGGAGCGCGAGTATCGGTGGCGGCTTCCGGGTCCGCTCCCAACCGGGCCGCGGCACCGCGCTCGAGGTCGTCCTGCGCGCGTAGCCCCTAGCGCAGACCGGGGCCCGTGATCCTGCGCAGTCCGGCCGCGGTCCGAACGAAGACCTGCCAGCAGTAGTACTCGTAGAACGCGCGCGGATCCGAAGCGATCCGGTTCGCGTAGTGAAGCACCGCCTCGACGTAGAGGGCTGACGGGTTGTAGCGGCGGAGGGCGCGCGCGTTCTCGCCGGGCGAGCCGTTGGCATGCAGGTAGTTCGCCGCCGCCATGATCGCGTCGCGGGGGGCGTGGATGTCGCCGCCGAGCCCGTAGGCCCTCCAGGTTGCCGGCATGAACTGCATCGGGCCCTGCGCGCCCGTGACGCTGTCGTTGCGGAGCTTGTTGAAGGCGCTCTCGACGAAGTTGACCGCGGCCAGGAGCGGCCAGGGAACGCCGAAGCGGCGCTCTGCGGCCCGGTAGTAGCCGAGCAGCACCAACGGGGGCGCCGCCGGGCCCGTCGTGTAGTGGCGCCGGTGGCTGACCGGAGTCAGCCGCCAGAGCTCCCGCTTCGCCGCGAGCTCGCCGGCGATGCGAGCGGCCAGAGCGGGCGGCAGCCTGGGCAGCACGGCCCGCGCGAGGGGCACGTTCTCCGCGAGCGCGAGCTCGAGCCGCTGCTCGTAGAGCGCGTCCAGCGTGAGCGTGCTCGGCGGCGCGGCGGGCGCGCCTGCCCTCCGCCAGCCATCGACATCATGAGCGACTGCACCGGTCGTCGTGCGAAGCGCGGTCGCGAGCTTGACCGGATCGCGGGGGATCGGTGCGCTCGGCGGCGGCGCCACGTGACCTTCGGCCCGGGCAACCGAGCCACAGGCGAGAACGCAGGCCGCGAGCGCAACGGTTCGTCCCGTCACGCTCCGAGGCTAGCGCAGGGCCGGTACCCCGATTTCTCGTCCGATCAGTTTCCGGCCGGACGCTGGTCTAACGGTCACGAGCGCATGTTCCTCGTTCCCTCAGTCCGCCATCTGCTTCGCGCCAAGGACCTGGCCGATGCCCGTTACTTCGAGCCGCTCGAGGTCAGCGACCTCGCCCGCGCCGCCGGCCTCTCGCGCTCGCATTTCAGCCGTGAGTTTCGCCGCGCCTTCGGCGAGTCGCCGCACGCCTACCTCTTGACCCGGCGCCTCGAGCGGGCAGCGGCGCTGCTGCGAAACACCGACCGGCCTGTCGCCGAGATCTGCTTCTCGGTCGGATTGCGGAGCATCGGCTCTTTCACGACCAGCTTCACGCGCAGCTATGGGATGCCGCCGACGGCCTATCGCGCGGCGGCGGCGCCGGCCTCGGCGCGCGCGATCATCCCGGCGTGTATCCAGCGCGCCTACGGCCGCCCGCAAACGCAGCACATCTCGAGAAGACGGGCGGCGGCGCCACAACTAGCATCGCCCGCGACCGTTCATTCGACCAAGGAGGACCGATGATCAAGCTTTCCAGCACCCAGCTTTGGGTCCACGACCAAGACGAGACGCTTGCCTTCTACACGGAGAAACTCGGCTTCGAGGTCCGCGTAGATGCCACTCTCCCCGAGCTGGGCAACTTTCGCTGGCTAACGGTGGGACCGGCCGACCAGCCGGAGATCGCGGTCGTCCTGATGGCAATTCCCGGTCCGCCCGTGATGGACGCGGAGACGGCAGAGCAGGTGCGGACGCTGATGGCGAAGGGATTCGCAGGCACGATCTTCCTCACGACCGACGACTGCCAGGCCGCCTACGAAGAGCTCAAGGGGCGCGGCGTCGAGTTCGTCGAGGAGCCGGAGGAGCGCCCCTACGGAATCGACTCGGCGTTCCGCGACCCCTCGGGCAATCACATCCGGCTCACCCAAGTACGCGAGCTGGCTGCGGTCTAGCGAGACGATGTCACCGGGCTCCGGCGCCAGGACGGAGCGTGAGCGCTTACCCAAGGGTAAAAGGTTGTCACCCGAGGGTAAGCATTCCGGTGTCGAAATCGCGCTAAGACACTGGGCGCGAGCCGCCGCGGGCCCGTTGAGCGGTAGCGCGAAGCCGACCCGAGACGCCATAGTCGTGCTGCTCGCGATTTAGCCACTCGGCGAAGAAAGGCTCGATGATCGAGTAGGCCCGCTCATCATTGCGCCCCACGATCTCCTTCTTGATGAGCCCGTTGAGCGCGGTCTGTAGGCCGGGGTTTCCAGGCAGCTCGTGGCGCTCGTGGTATCCCTCGGAATAGATCGCCGAACTCGGTTCACCTGCCAGCGCAAGCATCAGAAGTCGCTGCTGATGAGGTGCATCGTCCCAGAGCTGGGAGAAGTGGTTGTGCTCAGAGCGAAGCACCTTCGCCAGCGCCTCCTCGATCTCGTCGCCCCCGGCCTCGCCGCCGGTCGGGATCAGCTCCCAGACGAAGTAGGCGAGCTCCTGCGTCCCGTACGGATGTCCGCCCGTCGCAGCGAGCAGTCGCTCGAGGGCTTCGTCGGTGATGCCCTTGCCGGTCGCTAAGAATCGGGCGCGGAGGAAGGCTGCGAACTTCTGCGGCTCGATCATCCCGATCTCGAGGCGCTTGGCGCTGCGCCAGAAGGGCTGGTTCTTGTCGCTGAAGATGCGCTCGAGCACGTGCCGCTTGCTGCCGAGATACACATGCCCTACCTCTGGCTGCGCCTGGAAGACAGCGCGCATCAGGTTTGGAAACTGCCTGTCGAGCGTGAGCACCTCCTGGAACTCGTCGAAGACGATCACGGCTCGACGTGTGCGCTCAAGCGCGAGCTCGCCGGGCAGCTCGAGCAGCCGTTCGATCGTCTCGTCGATGTCCGTCTTGCGTCGGCCCGCCTGGAAGCTGAATCGAAGCGCCCCGTCTGTCGGGTCGACTTCGATCGTCGGGACGATACGAAGCCCGCGAAAGAGGTTCGCCGCCCGTTCGACCGCTTGCCCAACGGGCGAGGCGATGTCCGCGTAGATCGTCTTCGCGAGAGCGGCCGCGAACCTCTCCTTCGTCGGTGTCTTCATGAGGTCGCAATACCCGACCAACACCTTCTGTCGAAGGGCGTCTTGCGCCGCGCGAAGGACGAGCGAGGACTTGCCGTACCGACGAGGTGCGTAGACGAGGACGTTCTGGCCGTTGCGCATATCAGAGGTCAGCTCTGCTAGCTCCTTCTCTCGGTCGGTGAACGCCTCGTCGAGAGCCAGGTCGCCGAACGTGAATGGATTCGTCTCCTTATGCATCTTGACATTATGTACGCTAGCATAAGAAGCGTTGGCGGCATATCCAGCTGGGAATGAGGTTATTTGCGCCCTCTTATGTCGCTTAGCATAATGTCGGCATATAGCAGCTGGCGGCGAGTGCCACCGTTGTCCGGCGTCACCGATCTTGCTGGCATCCGCCCCGGCTGGTACACGTCTGGGACACGGTTCGGGACGTTCCCCGCAGCCGACAGGCCGAGCGCCCGGCCTGCGCGGTTCCGAGAGACCGCCGAGAGGCTGCCGACTGGGGAGCGTTACCTCGAATTTGGTAGCCGGGTATAGAAAAGCCGTAAGCGTTCACCCCCCGCCTGCCTATGTGAAAGCGGGTGCAGGGTCGCCGCGCGCGTGGGCGGTGATGACGTGGGTGAGGTAGGTGTAGAGCGACTGTTTTCGGAGCCGGCAGGTGATTGAGGCGGAGAGGAGGCGTT
>DASUWJ010000089.1:0-6222 GCA_036378475.1 Gaiellaceae bacterium | reverse complement strand
TCTGTTGCCTACACACCTGCGAGACGGCTGATTTCGTCCGGGCCTCCGGCGAGGCTGGCGGTTGTCGATACCCCAGCTCGCCAAGGAGGCCCGGAATGTTCAACGCTACGCAGCCGCCACGACGGATGAGGTTCTCGTTCGAGTCGCGTTGTCGTCTCGTCTCGCTCGTCATTGCCGGTCGCAGCCCAGCGTCGGCTGCGGCAGCCTGTGGTGCGAGCCGGGCCACCGGCTACCGGCTCTGGCGGCGCTATCAGGAGGACGGCTGGGCGGGACTCGCCGACCGGCGGCCGGTGCCCAAACACCAGCCACGGCGACTATCGCGGGAGCTCGAGCAGCAGATCTTGGCTGCGCGCGAGTACGCGAAGGCGGGCCCACTGATCGTCGCAGGCCAGCTCGGCCTGCCCGCCTCGACCGTCTGGAAGGTGCTCCGCCGCTACGGCGTCTCCCGCCTGCGCCGGCCGGCCAGCGGACCGGTCGTGCGCTACGAGCGCGAGCGGCCGGGCGAGCTCGTGTATGTCGACATCAAGCGCCTCGGCCGCTTCTGGACGGTCGGCAAGCGCGTCCACGGCGACCGCCTGACCCGCAGCCGCCACGCCGGCTGGCAGTACCTGCACCTGGCGATCGACGACCACTCGCGCCTGGCCTACGCAGAGCTGCTGCCTAGCGAGAGGCCGGCCGACTGCGTCGCCTTCCTCCGCCGCGCCATCCGCTGGTACCGCGAGCGCGGGATCGCGGTCGAACGCGTCCTCTCCGACAACGGCAATGGCTACCGCTCGCACGCCTGGGCGGCTGCCTGCGCCGAGCTCCGGATTGGGCGCCGCTACACCCGTGCCAGGCGCCCGCAGACCAACGGCAAGGCCGAAGCGCTGGTGAAAACTCTGCTGCGCGAATGGGCCTACCGCTTCGCCTACCCGACGAGCGGCCACCGCGCCCGAGCGCTCTCCGGCTACCTGCGCTGGTACAACCGACACCGTCCGCACAGCTCGCTCGGCGGCCGACCGCCGATCAGCCGCGTCTCACAGGTCTGTGGGTCCCACATCTAGCCAGAGGGAGAGCCCAGCCCGCGAGGGCGGGCGGGATCAGCCACCACGCTTGTCCGTCCCCATCCGAGAACCCCCCTTCCGGGGAACCCCCGTTAATACTGCTCGACATGAACAGTCTTTCCTTGACGGTCGAGAAAGACGACCCGGTCGCCCCGCAGCAGCAGCCCGTTCGCGGAGGGCAGCGTGAAGATGTTGTCGCGGATCGGAGCGGCGGCCAGAATCGCCCCCCTCGGTGAGAGAAGTTCGAGCTTTGCGACGCCGTCGGCCGCGAGACCCGCGAACTGGAACACCCGGCCGTCGTGGTCTTTCGTCGCCACCACTCCGGCGAAGGTCATCACTGGTTCGCTGGCGCTGGGGAAGTGCGCACCGCAGCCACCGGCTCCCGGATGTCCGATCTCGCTCGCCCAGCCGATTCCGACGCAGAGCTTGCGTCCTTCGAGCCTGTAGAAGGCCGTGTCCGCACGAACGCCGAGCAAGTAGAGCCGACCGGGGACACCCGGACGAGCCACGAGCGTTCCCTGATTGCTGAATCGATCGAGCCCAGAGCTTCCGGATGAGCCAGTCACGCGGAAGATCGCACTCAGGCCAGCGAGGAGAAGGACGAGCACCGTCACCAGGACGAGCGCGACCAGCCGCCGCCGTCTCGGCCGCCGGAATCGCCGCTCCACCTCCCCCCAGTCGGGTACGAGTTCGCGGCGCGGAAAAAGATGCTCAAGCTCCTGCTCGATGATCGACTCGATCTCAGTCATTCGGCACCTCCGTCAGACTCGACCGCAGCGCCGTGTGCGCCGCGTTCAGGGTGGCCGACACCGTTCCGACCTCGACCCCGAGCGTGACCGCGATGCTGCGGTAGTCGAGGTCGGCGTAGTAGCGAAGGAAGACCGCCAGCCGTTGGCGCTCCGGCAGGTTGGCGATCCACGTGCGGACGCCGGACCGATCGGGTCCCGTTCCGTTCTTTGAGGCTGCTTCGAGGCGCTCGGGCTGACCGACCTCCCGATTGCCTCTCCGCTGCGCCAGCGCCGCGTTGACGACGATCCGCCAGACCCAGGCTTCGAGCGGAGCTTCGTGCCGGTATCTCCCGAGGGCTGAGAGCGCCTGCGTAAAGGCCTCCTGCACGGCATCGATACCGCCGGGGTTGCTCTCGGTGATCGCAGTCGCCACTCGAACGAAGTCGGGATAGCGGCTCCGATAGAGCAGTTCGAGTTCGCGGCGAACGGCTGCTTGCGGCCGTCTCACGCTCATACGATGACCGAGGAGCGCGTTTTGTTTATTCGCCCTTGATCAGCGACGAACGAGTTAGCTGTGCCGTTCCGTAGGGAAACGTCCGGACATGAAGACTCCGCTCTTGCAGCGCGATCCGCAAGACGACTGGCGACAGGATGCTTGGCGAAGCGGGCAGAGGGGAGAGCTGAGTACGGAGGACCCGCCAGAGAGGCTGGACGAGATCGCGCGGCATCCGTTCGGCTGGTGGTGGCGCACGACGCTCGTTGCCGTCGGAGTCTTGGCGCTTCCGCTCGCCCTTAGCGCCTGGCGTTACAACCACGGCCTCTGGGGGATCTTGACCTGGGTCGGGCTCGGCGCCGCCGTCGCATTGATCTACACCACTGGTCGTGTTTTTCGGGCACGCGCTCGTCTTTACCCGGACGGGCTCTGCGCACGGCTCATCCGCGTCCACGACCAGGTCGAGTACACGGTGAAAGGGTCGCCGCGGATCGACCAGAGCTGGGAGCGCCGGGAGGGGATCCGACGCTGAGGTTGTCACCAGAGCCGCGTGGCCGAAGAAGAGTCCTACTACGACCACGCTATCTCGACCGTGTTCACTCCACGACCTCGAAGAAGACTCACCCGCTAATACTTTGATCCGGGTCGCGCGCGACATGGCGCCTTTCCGTCTGGTTGCGCGATCTCAAAATAGGCAGTGGGTCCCAGGGGCCGGATGTAGTCTGCTTGGCCTTGCGGCTCCTCGACAAGCTCTTCAGACGGGATCACAGGAAGAAGCCATCCGACCGCCCGCTCGAGGCTGCGCTTAGGGATGACCAGTGCCTCGAAGCACTAGAGCGCCGTGTCCGTGAGCAACGCTACGCCGAGGATTACCCCTCCCGCGGCGGCGGTTGGGTCGGCCGCTGAACTGAGGACGGCCCACCGAAGCTGCCAAGCGATGCGCCTTCTAGCGAGAAGGGCACCGGCAAGGCAGTCGAGAAGGCCGAGGAACGATCGGGCGGATGTGAGCAAGACCAGAACCTCGGCTACCTGGCGTGCGTGTTGTGAGTCCTTGCAGGTGACGGAGAGAGGACAGCGCTGCCGATGCTGAACGCCGGGGAAACGGCTTAGATGCCGCAGATCCCGCTCGGTGCGCTCCAGGAGCGCGAGTTTCGACTGTTCTTCACCGGCCAGCTGGTGTCGCTGCTTGGCGACGCCGTCACGCCGTTTGCGCTCGCTTGGGCGGTGCTCGACCTGACGGGATCGGCACGCGATCTCGGCTTCGTGATTGCCGCCAAGACCGCGCCGCTCGTGATCTTTCTGCTCGTCGGCGGGGTGTTTGCCGACCGCCTGCCGCGGCGGGGCGTGATGCTCACCGCGGACGTCGTACGGATGGGGATCCAGGCGGCGACCGCGGCGCTGCTGCTCTCACACACCGCGCGTGTCTGGGAGCTGATCGTGCTGCAGGCGTTCGCCGGCACCGGTACCGCGTTCTTCAACCCCGCGTCAACGGGTCTCACCCCGATGACCGTCAGCGCGGAGCGGCTCCAGCAAGCGAATGCCCTGCGCGGGATGTCGATGGCTTCGATGCAGCTCGTCGGCCCGGCGCTCGCGGGCATTCTCATCCTGACAGTGGGACCGGGCTATGCGCTTGCCATCGACGCGGCGAGCTTTGGGATCAGCGCGTTCTATCTCGCGCGCCTGCATCTGCCGGCGCACGTCAGCCTGCCGCCACAGTCGTTCGCGCGCGACCTGCTCGAGGGCTGGCATGAGTTCGTCGCCCGTACCTGGGTCTGGCTGATCGTCGTAAGTGCGTCCCTCGGGAACATGATGAGCTCGGTCTGGCTCGTCCTCGCCGCGACCTGGATCAAGCAAGGCCACGGCGGCGCCGGCGCATGGACGGCGATCCTGATCGTGTCGGCCGCCGGTGCACTTGTCGCCGGCGCGACGGCGCTCCGGATCAAGCCGCGACGGCCACTGCTCCTCGCCTGTGTCGTGGTGATTCCCAATGCGGTGCCGATCATCCTGCTCGCGCTCAAGCTGCTGTGGGAGACGTTCGTCGTCGCGGCGCTCGTCACAGGGTTCGGAAACATGCTCTTCAACACGCTTTGGGAGACGACGCTGCAGCAGCACATTCCGCCCACGTCGCTCTCGCGTGTCAGCGCCTACGACTGGTTCGGTTCCCTGCTGTGCCAGCCGCTAGGGCTCGCCCTCGCTGGCGTCGTGGCCGCCGGGATCGGGATGAGCCGCACGCTCTGGATCGCAGCCGCAGTCGATCTAGTCGCTGTCGCGGCGATGCTCGCGGCCCCGAGTGTGCGGCGCCTAGAACGGCTCCCCGGACCGCGGCTCGACAAAGGCGTGCAACTCGTCTCGAGCTGAATCACCGAGACGCCGCTGTGCCGAAACTTGCTCGCGCGGCGTCGGCTAATCGGATGCGACAAACCGATGGCGGCTGATCCGCGTACGCAGCCCCGAAAGAGGTCATTCGCGGAGGGAGGTCAGATGCGCCGCATCATGCTTTCGTCTGGGATCGTCGTAATCATCGTGGCGGTGTCGCTTGCGGCGACGGCGCTTGCTCAAACGACAATGTCCCTTCCAAAACTCATTGGGGCGGTCGGCAAGAACAATGCCTTTGTGATCACGCTCAAGAACTCACGCGGAAGGCTCGTCAAGAAGCTGAAGGCCGGCCGTTATACGTTCGTGATCCACGACTACTCGGCGATTCATGCCTTCAACCTCGACGGTCCACACGGTTTTTCCCATGACTTCACCAAGATCCCGTTCATCGGGATGAAGACGGCGACGCTGAACCTGAAGGCTGGGAAATACAAGGCGTACTGCCCCAACCATGAAGCGACGATGTTCCAGTTCTTCACGGTCACGAAGTGACGTAGCAAGCGGCGAAGTTGTGGGTCACCTCGGTGCTGTGAAGAGCGAGGGGCCCACACCGCCTCGGCACGAATGCGCTAGTTTGGACTGTCACCGAGTGGTCCCGACACTCGGAGTCTTTTTGAGCTGTTAAGGGAAGGACGGCGCCCGTCTCGGGCGCCGTCCGGTTTTCGGCTCACTCTCACCTTCGACGACCAAATCGAACGGAGAGGAGTGAGCCGTGTCAGAGGATGACGCGTTGTTCGGCTACCGGTTGCGAGTACTGGATCACGCCGGGCGGACGAGTGTCAGCGAGGCCTGCAGGGTCTTTGGGATCCACCGCTCGACCTACTACGTCTGGAAGCGGCGGGTGGAGCGGCACGGCCTCGAGATCCTGCGCCCGCGCGAGCGCCGCCGGCCGCGCCTTCCCAACCAACTGTCGCCCTTTCTCGAGGAGCGGATCGTCGCCTTCGCGCTTGGCCACCCGGGCTACGGGCCACGGCGGATCGCGGGCGAGCTTCGCCGCGAGCGCTGGGGCGGCTCCTCGTCAGCCACAACGGCGTCTGGCGCTGCCTGCGCCGGCACGGGCTCAACACCCGCGCCAAGCGGCTGTCGCTGGTCGCCGGCTACGCCGCGCCCTTCGAGCCGCCCCGCGAGCCCAAGCCGCAGCGGCACCTCGAGGCGAGCCGGCCGGGGGAGCTGGTCGGGATCGACTGCTTCTTCGTCGGCCGGCTGGCAGGGACAAGAGGCGCCGTCTGGCAGCTGAGCGCGATCGACGTCGCCTCCTCCTATGCCTGGGCCGAGCTCGTCAGCTGCCCGCAGGGAAACCCGACCGGTCTCCAGACCTCGAAGCTCGCCCGCCGGGTCGCGGGCGAGCTCCGGGCAGCCGGCTGGCGCCTGGAGCGCGTGCTTTCAGACAACGGCGGCGAGTTTCGCTCCCGCGAGTTTCGGGCCACGCTCGAGGCACTCGGGCCACGTCTCGTCAAGTGGTGTACGAAGCTGAGCGCGCCATCCTCGCCTGACGGTCAAGCGGCTGCTTCGATCGCAATCACCTCCTCGGACTCGGTCGGCGCAGGGGCGAGTGCCTTCGCGATCGACTCGGCGCTCATGT
>DASUWJ010000088.1:0-28589 GCA_036378475.1 Gaiellaceae bacterium | reverse complement strand
CAGTTCGCTGCCGCAGCGCCGGCGAGGCCGCTCGGTCCGCAAGCCGTCTTGCTGGCCGCGGGCTGCCAGGCCCCGGCGCTGCGCTTGGCCGATCGGCCCGTCGGCGTCGCCGGAAGCGGCGCCCCTGACTGCGAGGCGAGCGGCCCGTGATCGCGCACCCGCACGTCGCCTGGTTCGCACTTGCCCCCGAGCTGATCCTGCTCGGCGCGGCCGGCGTCGCGCTCCTCGGCGCAGTCCTCTTGCCGCGGGCGCGCCGGCGTGACTTCGGCGCACTCACGGCGGCAGTCGGCTTCGCCGGGGCCTTCGGCTACGCGGTCGTGATCTACGCCCACAGCCCCCACGCCCAGGGCGTGATCGCAGATTCGGTCCGGCGCGACCGCTTCGGCGCGCTCGCGCAGCTGATCATCGCGGGCTCCGGACTGCTCGCGGTCGGTGTCTCCTACGCGCAGCGGCTCAGCGACGAGCATGTCTGCGAGTACTACTCGCTGCTCGCCGCGGCCGGAGCGGGCATGTGCTTCCTCGTCACCGCGAACAACCTGATGACGCTCTTCCTCGGGCTCGAGTGGTTCTCGATCTCGCTCTACATCCTCTGCGCAATCGACCGCGAGCTCGAGGGATCGCTCGAGGCGGGGCTCAAGTACCTGATCATCGGCGGCTTCGGCTCGGCCATGCTCCTGTTCGGCTCGGCGCTCGTCTACGGCGCCACGGGCCAGCTCGCCTTCGACCGGATCGCGCACACGGTCTCAGCACAGCATCTGAGCGGCGACGCCCTGCTCGTCAGCGGCCTGGCGATGGTCATCGTCGGGCTCGGCTTCAAGGCCTCGGCCGCCCCGTTTCACATGTGGACGCCCGACGTCTACGAAGGCGCGCCGACCCCCGTGACCGCGTTCATGTCCGCGGCGACCAAGGCGGCCGCGCTGCTGCTCGCGCTCCGGATTCTGACAAGCGCCTTCTCGCAGGAGGCACACCTCTGGACGGTCGCGCTCGCCGCAATCGCCTGCGCGTCGCTCGCGATCGGCAACCTGGCCGCGCTCGTCCAGCGAAGCCTCAAGCGACTGCTGGCCTACTCCTCGGTCTCACATGCCGGCTTCATGCTGATCGCGCTCGCAGCCGACAGCTCGCTCGGCGCGCGCGCTCTCTTCTACTACCTCGTCCCCTACGCGGCGATGTCCGTGGGCGCCTTCGCCGTCGTCGCGGCGCGCGAACGGGAGCTCGCCGCGCCCGTCACGCTCGACAACCTCGCCGGGCTGGGCTGGGAGCGCCCGCTGCTCGGGGTTTCCATGAGCGTCTTCATGTTCGGCCTCGCCGGCCTGCCCCCGACCGGGGGCTTCGTCGGCAAGTTCTACGCCTTCTCGGCCGCCTACAGGCACGGGTGGACCTGGCTCGTGATCGTCGGTGTGTTCGCGACCGCGGTCAGCCTCTACTACTACCTGGCGGTGATTCGGGCGATGTACATGCGCCCGGCGGCCGAGCTGCAGCTCGCTCCTACCGCTCCGCTCGTCGGCGGCGCGCCACCCCGCGAGCAGCTGCTGCACGCCGCCGTGCTCGCGGCGCTGGCGGTCACGGTTGGCTCGTTTTTCGCCGTGCAGCCGCTGATCGACGTCGCCAGGCACGCAGCCTCGGCGCTGCCCTTGTGAGCGAGCGCGCTCGCTAGCGGGGCGAGCCGGCCCGGAGCTCTTCTGCCAGCGCGGCGAGCGCCTGCAGGCAGAAGACGCCGATGCAGGCTAGGAGCGCGGAGCGGGCGACCGCCGGCACCGAGGGATCACCGAGCGCGGGAGCGCGGCTGGAGGTTGCCAGCAGGAGCAGCGCGAGCACGAGCGCCCAGGCGCAGGACTGTGCCAGCTCGACCTTGCCCTCGAGACGCTCGGCGACCGTTCGCAGGCCGGCGATCGCCGCCGTCGGCACCGCCGCGAGCAGCAGGTCGAAGGCGAGTGTGTGGAGGCCCAGGTGGTCGGCCAGCGCGGCCCCGAGCACGAGCGCGATCGAGCCGGGACGCGACATGGGGCCGGGTTCGCCAAGCGCGCCCGCTCTCCTGCGTTACCCTCGAGGCGTCAACGACGAGGAGGGCGAATGGCTGACGTGGCGGTGACCTGGCTCGGTCACGCGAGCTTCCGGATCGACAGTCCGAACGGGAAGCGGATCTACGTGGATCCCTGGCTCGAAAACCCGAAGTGCCCCGCGGGCGAGCGAGAGCCGGAACGCGCGGACGTGATCGCGCTCACCCATGGCCACTCCGACCACGTCGGCAGCGCCGCCGCCATCGCCAAGCAGTTCTCGCCCGAGATCGTCGCGTTGGTGGAGCTCAAGGCCTGGCTCGGCGGCCAGGGCGTGGACGTCGGGGAGATGCCCGGCCCGAACAAGGGCGGCACGGTCGAGCTCGACGGGATCAAGTTCACGCTCGTGAACGCCTTCCACTCGAGCTCGAGCGACGAGGGCGCCTACCTCGGCGAGGCGGCGGGAATCGTGATCGAGTTCGAGAACGGAACGAAGCTCTATTTCGCGGGCGACACCTGTGTCTTCGGTGACATGCAGCTGATCGGCCGTCTCTACAGCCCGGACGTCGCCGTGCTGCCGATCGGCGGCCATTTCACTATGGACCCCCGCGAGGCCGGCCTCGCGCTCGAGCTGCTGCAGACAAAACGTTGCATTCCCTGCCACTACGGAACGTTCCCGCTCCTGCGCGGCACGCCCGACGAGCTCAAAAGCCACGCGTCGGGCGTCGAGATCCTGGCGCTCGAGCCCGGGGAGACGGCCACCGTTTGAGAGAGCGCTGGTTCGGAGCCACCGGGACACGCGTGCCGGAACTCGCGCTCGAAGGCGACCCGCTCGTGCCGCTCGAGCACGCGCTCGTGCTCCCGGCCGTCTCGGATCTCGAGCGCCTGCGGGAGGCCCACGAGCAGGGGACGCCCGTGGTGATCCGAGCCGATTCACCGGAGCAGATCCTCGCCGCCCTGAGGCGGCCTGAGGTGGCCTCGGTGCTTGTCCCCAAGCACAAGCCGGAGCTGCTCGAGCTCGACCTGCGAGCGCTGACCTATGGCTAGCCCGCTGCTCGCGACGTACTCGATCGCGGCCTGCGATCTCGAGGCCGGCCAGTGGGGCGTCGCGACCCAGTCGAAGTTCCTCGCCGTGGGCTCGGTCGTCCCCTGGGCGGAGCCGCACGTGGGTGCAGTCGCGACGCAGGCCTACGCGAATCCGCGCTACGGACCGGAGGGACTGGCGCTCCTGCGCGAGGGCGTCCCCGCCGCCCAGGTGGTCGAGCGCCTGACCGCGGCCGACGAGGGGCGCGAACACCGGCAGCTCGGGATCGTCGACCGGGATGGGGGGAGCGCGACCTTCACCGGTGCCGAGTGCCTGGAGTGGGCGGGCGGCAAGAGCGGCCCTTGCTACGCGGCGCAAGGCAACATCCTCGTCTCCGCCGAAACGGTCGAGGCGATCGCCAAGACCTTCGAGCAGACGCCGGGCCGGTCGCTCGCCGAGCGCCTGCTCGACTGCCTCGATGCGGCGCAGGCCGCCGGCGGCGACCGGCGCGGCCAGCAGTCTGCCGCGCTGCTTGTGGTCGAGCGCGGCGGGGGCTACGCGAAGCTCTCGGATACGGTCGTCGAACTCCGGGTCGAAGACCACGTGCGACCGCTCGAGGAACTGCGGCGCCTCTACGGCCTGCACCAGGCGATCTTCGGCGAGACACCGCGCGAGGAGTGGCTGACGGTCGATGAAACCCTGGCCGGCGAGCTCCGCGAGCGCTTGGCGAGGCTCGGTTACGAGGGCGAGCTCGAGCAGGCGTTCAACCGCTGGGCCGGCAATCTCAACCTCGAGGAACGGGTCGACGGCATCGTCGAGATCGACCCGGTCGTGCTCCAAGAGTTGCGGGAGCTGACATGAGAAGCGGCGCCGGCTCGGCCTCGAGGAGCGGCTGGCGGAAGCTCGCCGGCAGCGTCGGAACGGCGCCGTGAGGCAGATCCACATCGACGAGATCGAGACGCTGCCGACCTTGGACGGCGCGCTCAACTGGAAGCCGATCCGCCACGTGCTCGGAATCGATGCGTTCGGGATCAACGCCTATCACGGCGAGGAAGAAGGCGATCTCGTCGTCGAGGAGCACAGCGATCCCCACCAGGAGCTCTACATCGTTGTCCGGGGCTGCGCCCGCTTCCGCTCGGACGGGAACGAGTTCGAGGCGCGCGCGGGCACCTTCGTCCTGTTCGAACCGAAGGAGCCCCGCATCGCCCACGCCGTGGAGCCCCATACGACGGTCGTCGCCGTCGGCGGCGAGGCCAGCAGGTTCGAGCCGCTGGCGTGGGAGTACTCGTTCCGCGCAGGTGGTCTGGCCCGCCTCGGCCGCCTCGATGACGCGCTCGCTGCGATCAAGGAGGGAATCGAGCGCTTTCCTGGTCGGCCAGATCTGATCTACGACCTCGCCTGTATCGAGTGCCTGAGCGGCAATCCGGAACTCGCCCTCCGGCACCTCGAGGAGGCGATCGCCAAAGAGGGGACGCTCGCCCAGCGGGCGCTGATCGACGAGGACTTCGCCGCGATCCGGAATGATCCGAGGTTCGAGTCAGCGATCGCCCGGCAGCCGGATCCCGGCGGCTCGGAGGCGTAGAGCCGGGACCGGATCGGCCGCCGGCCTGGCTACCAGCAGGACCGCACCGTAGTTGCCGTCGCCGGCGAGCGCGTCCACGAGCAGCTGCAGCCCCAGGGCGAGCGCGAAGCCCTTGTGCGCCTGCTCGCCGCCGAAGGGGACCAGCTCCTCGGGCGAAGCCGCGCCCGTCAGGACGTCGCCGTAGGTGACGGCGCCCATCGACACGTCGGCGACAAGCGGCGCGCCGTCCGAGCTCGGGATCGCGACGGCCAGCGGATTCGTGCCCGCCAGCTTGGGGCCGCCGCCCGGCGGGCCGAGCCGGGGCGGAGAGGTCGCGGTCAGCGCCGCGACGAGGCCGCCCTCGGCGAGCCGGCGCGCCCAGTGGCCGAGCACCCCGGTCGGAAAGCAGTCGGCGGCGACGATCAGGCGGGCACGGTCCGGCGGATCCGCGAGTTGCGCCTCGACGATCGCCGCGAGCACCAGATAGCCAAGCGCGCCGCGGCCTTCCCAGCGCTCGAACCCGCCCTCGGCGACGACGACCGCGGGCCGCGCGTTCGGATCGAGGCCCGGTAGCGTCTCCAGCCAGTCGAGGCGGGCGAGCCCGTGGCCCGTCCGACCGTACCGCTCGGCGTCGAGGAAATGCTCGGCCAGGGTGGCGGCGTCGGCGGCCGAGAAGCCCAGCCCCACGAGCCTCCTCGTGACCTCGTCGACGGCGGGGCCCCTAGGAGAGGACCGGGAGCGCCTTGACGAAGCCGACGCCCTGCTCGCGCCGGGCTTCGGCTATTGCCTCTGCGATCGCGACGATCGCGACGGCCGAGGGCGCCCCTGGCTGGGAGCGGACGAGCGGCACGCCGCTGTCGCCGGCGGCGCGCAGGCTCGGATCGAGCGGCACCGAGCCGAGCAGCGGCACGTGCAGGTCACGGGCGAGCGTCTCCCCACCGC
Source organism: Gaiellaceae bacterium (assembly GCA_036378475.1). GTDB lineage: Bacteria > Actinomycetota > Thermoleophilia > Gaiellales > Gaiellaceae > 13-2-20CM-68-14. Next base: position 23,068 of record DASUWJ010000088.1, on the reverse strand, counting down.
CCTCGCCGAAGATCTCGCCGGCCATGTTCTCGATCACGCCGGTCAGGCGCATGTTCGTCTTCTGCGCCATCAGCGCGGCGCGGGCGGCGACCTCCTGGGCGAGTGGCTGCGGCGTCGTGACGACGACCGCCTCCGCGCGGGGCAGGAGCTGTCCCAGCGAGATCGAGACATCTCCGGTCCCGGGCGGCATGTCCACTAAAAGGGTGTCCAGCTCGCCCCAGTGGACGTCGGAGAGGAACTGCTCGAGCGCCCGGTGGAGCATCGGCCCCCGCCACATCACCGGTCCGTTGTCCTCGAGGAAGAAGCCGATCGACATCAGCTTGATGCCGTCACGCACCGGCGGCACGATCATCCGCTCGACGACGACGGGGCGCTGACGGATCCCGAGCAGGTGCGGGATCGAGTGACCGTAGACGTCGGCGTCGAGAATGCCGACCTGCTGCCCGAGGCGGCCGAAGGCGGCCGCCAGGTTGACGGTGAGCGAGGACTTGCCGACGCCGCCCTTGCCGCTCGCGACCGCGACCACGCGCGTGGAGCGATCGAGCGAGATCCCCTTCGTCCGCTCGGTTACGCCGCCGCGTAGCTTGGTCGTCAGCGCGGCTTTCTCCTCGGGCGACATGACGTCGAAATCCAGAGACACCCGTTCTACGCCTGCCACGGGGGCCAGGGCCTCGGCGACCTGTTGCTCGAAGCTCGAGCGGAGCGGGCAGCCGGGCACCGTGAGCGCGATCGTGACCGAGACTTCCCCGCCGGTGATGCCGACCTGCCGGACCATCTCGAGCTCGGTGACGCTTCGCCGCAGCTCCGGATCGATCACCTGCTCGAGCGCGCTCCAGATCTCTTCGCGAGAGGGTTCCACGCGAGTGAGCCTAGCAACGCGAAGATAGGCCGATGACCTGGGTTGGCCTCGTGCGCAGGAACCTCCTGCGCCGGCCTGCCCGGACCGCGCTGACGGTCGCCGGAGTCGCGCTGGGAGTCGGCCTGATCGTGGCGCTGCTCTCGGTCACGGCCGGCGCGAGGCGAACGGCGGCACAGCTGATCCATGTCGGTCACGCCGACTTCGGTCTCTTCCAGGCGGGCGTCTCCGACCTGACCCTCTCCCGCCTGCCGGACGCGCTGGCCACCGAGGTGGCGAGGGAGCGCGGAGTAGCCGAGACGGGGCGGATCTACCTCTGGACGACGAACACCCTGCTCGTCTTCGGCTTCGCCCCGCGCGAGTTTCCCGAGCGGCGGCTGGTGATCATCCACGGCGGCCGGCCGAGCGGAACCGAGGCGCTCGTCGGCGACCACGCGGCCGCGAGCAACCACCTCCACGCGGGCGGCGAGCTCAGGCTCGGATCGCACTCCTACCGGATCGCGGGCATCTTCCACACCGGCAATCCCTTCGAGGACGGCGGCGCGGTGCTGCCGCTCCGGCTCGTCCAGCGGCTCGCCGGGCGCCCCGGCGACGTGACCACCGTGGCGGTTGCCGTGCAGGCGGGAGCCTCGCCGCACGCGGTCGCGCGCGAGGTGGAGCGAACGTTTCCGGGCACGACCGCCGTACTCGAGCCGGGACAGGCGGTCCGGATCGACGCTTCGAGCCGGCTGATCGTCTCGACCGGCTGGATCATTTCGCTCCTCGCCCTGATCGTCGGCGGGATCGCGGTCACGAACACGATGGCGATGGCCGTGTTCGAGCGCGTGCGCGAGATCGGCATCCTCCGCGCCGTCGGCTGGACGACGAGGCGGATCGCGGCGCTGATCTTGAGCGAGGCGCTCGGCTTGTGCCTGCTCGCCCTGGGTGTCGGCCTGCTGCTCGGCTGGGCGGGCGCGGTCGTCTTCGCCGACCATGCGGCCGCCGGTCAGCTGCTCGCACCCGACTTCACCGCCGGCGTCTTCGCCTGGGGTCTTGCCTTCGCGCTCGGAGTCGGCGTGCTGGGAGCGATCTATCCGGCCTGGCGGGCGACACGGCTCGAGCCCGTCGAAGCCTTACGCCGCGAGTAGCGCCGCTCGGTCGCGGAAGGGCGCCTCCTCGCGATTTCAGCCCCCGCAGCTCCTGCAAAGTGGTCACGGTGCGGGCTGCCAGCCCCTGATCCTGCCCGGCCCCAACCAGGCACGAGAGCTATCTCGTCCGTACTTGAGCCTCGAGTGTAAGCGCGCCGCGAAGCCCGGAGAGATCAACCGTCTCCGTGTTCAGATCGACCCGGCCGTAGCGTCGACCCGCGAGCGAAACGGCCACGATCCTCGTTCCTGGCGGCAGTCGCAATCGGAGCTTCAGCGTGCGCGGCCGCGTCGTGGTAGGCACGTTGATCGTGGCGCGGACCGAGTCCTTCGTCGCTTCGATCGCGAACGAGAGTCGGCCGAAGCTGGTCGGTGCGTTGTCGACGATGATCTGCTGCCCGGGCTTCAGCCACGAGCGGGGAGTCGCGTATGCGAGCTCGAGTCCAAGCGGATCGCCGCTTTGAGCGCGCGTCTCGTGGATCAGCATCAGCCGCAGCGTCTCCAGGAAGGTCGCGTTGCTGACGCTGTTCGGCGGTAGGTACATCTGCCGGTAGAAGGAGCGGCGAGCCGACGGGATCGTGGCGCTTTCCCCGGAGACAAACGTGTCCGGCGTCATCGCCGCGCCCAGCTGCCCGTACAAGCTCAGGCCGAGCTGTCCCGGTTGATCGTTGTCGGCGAGAAAGCGGGCGACGTCGAGGCCGTAGACCTCGTCCGTGCCGATCGGCGACACCGCGTACCCATCCCGTCCGGTGAGGCTGAAGCGGACGAGCCCCAGTAGGCGTGAGCCGTGCTGTAGCAAGTACCGGAGCGCGGCAGTGGCCTGATCGCCTCCCGGCGAGAACAGACCCGAGGCGAGCGCGTATGGGATGACCAGGTTCCAGTAGCTGCCGGCGCTCGAGGACGTCAGCGCGTTGTAGGCGGACTCGTGGTCGCCGAGCTTGATGGGGATGAAGAGCGAGCCGTCGCGCAACCGCCTGGAGGATGAGCGAACGGCGGCGTGCAGACCAGCGCCGAGCCGGGTCGCGAGACGACGGGCCTCCTGGGCCAAGCCGCGGTAGCCGCTCTGCTCCCAAACCGCCGCCATTGCGCGCAGCCCTTCCCAGACGATTGCCTGCGAGTCGAGCGCGTAGACGGCGCTTGGCAGATCGGAGGCGTAGCGTTCGCGTGGTAGGAGCGAGCGTCTCGTGGCCGCCAGCTGATGCGCGAGCGAGCGCACGTAACGAGCGAGGATTGGCGTTGTCTGCGCGATGAAGGGGCCGTCTCGGAAGAGGCGGTAGTAGAGCGCAGATCCGAGCAGCTCCTCGCCTCGATCCCAGTTCGGGTAGATGACGAGTTCCTGGTCGAGGGCCATCCTCAGGATCGCGCGATTTACAGCCTGGAAGCCGTAGTCGCCCATGACCGCGGCGCCGTCGATGCTCTCGGGGAATTCGAACTCCTGGTAGGCATTGCCGATGCTGTATCTCCAGGTCATCTCGAGGTTCTGGATCAGGAGGTTGCGCTCGGCGTCGAGGACGCGGCGATCCGGGACGATGAATGTCGCGCCCTCTGACAAGCGCTCGGTCCAGTAGCCGATCAGCGACGAGCGGGCGCCGTCGTAGGTCGACTGACCGAGTTCGAAGGTTCCCAGCGCCGCCGGTTGATCCAGCCAAGCGACGTAGATCGTCTGCTCTGGCTGGCGGATCGGGTAGACAACCGATCTCCCCGCCGCCTCACCACCATTGCTGAAGACGAGAAACGTGTCGTGCCCGCGGATCAGTCGGCCGGGAGCAGGGACGAGATCGGAGCCGGAGGTTGTGAAGCGCACCTCGCGGGCGGCCGTCCCCGCCGCCCCTCTGGCGTCGACCTGCAAGCGCAGGAAGCTGACGAGCGATCGAGTCTGAGGGATCCGCGCCGCGAACGACTCCTGCTGGTAGCGGACACCCGCCGCATCGACGTAACTCGTGTCCAGGATCGGCAGGTAGCCGCCGAACAGTCGCGCGGGTGTCGCGCGTGCCAAGCACGACCCGTACGGCTCGGCCCCGCGGCCGCCGACGCCGATCGTCAGCCGCCGGCCGTCGAGCCGATCCGCCGCGATCTCGCTCCCGTCCGCCAGATGCAGCGCGACTGAACTCGCCCCCTCGGCTCCGGCCGGCTCGGCGAACGGCAGGTAGTAGAGGCCCGACAGGCTCGAGCGCGCTCCCAGCGGATGGTTGAAAACCAGCAGCGGTTGTAGATGCCGCCGGACTCCCTCGTACGTGGGACCGGTCGATGAACGCAAAAGCGAATCCCCCCAGACGTCTTCCTTCGAGCCAAGCGCACGCTGGACGCTGCGGATGTAGCTTCGGCTCAAGCGCTGCTTAGCGCAGGCGACCGCGTTCGTCGTAGCTCCGTGCGCGAAGCCAGAGTCGCCGGCCGGGACAGCGAGGGAAAGGGGCAGGAGCAGAAGGAGCCAAAATCCTCGGCGTCTCGGCTTCAAGCTGATCCCTTCCAGGGTCGAGGACCGCTTGGAGCGGCTCCTCAACCGGGCGCCGGGTCGCCCCGGGCAGCGCCGTCGAGCCTGCCGTCGCGAAGGCGAAGGACGCGGTCGGCCTGCCGGCTCAGTGCCTCGTCGTTCGTCACCAGCAGGACTGTCATTTGCCGCTCTTGCCGCAAGCGCGAGAGCAAGCCGACGATCTCTCTGCTCGTCTCCGAGTCGAGCGCTCCGGTCGGCTCGTCGGCCAGAAGGAGCGGCGGCTCGTTGGCGAGCGCCCTCGCGATCGCCACCCGCTGGCGCTCCCCCCCGGAGAGTGTCGTCGGCGAGGCGTCGACCCGATGGGCTAGGCCGACCTCCCTCAGCAGGCCGCGCGCGCGCTCCTCCCGTTCGCGGCGGCCGATTCTCCGCCCCAGCATCGGTACCTGGACGTTCTCGGCCGCGGTCAGGGTCGGGATCAGGTTGTGGAACTGGAAGACGAAGCCCACCGTGGCCGCCCGGTACTCGGCCGGGTGCGCCAGCGTCGCGAGCTCGCGGCCGCCGACGAGGATCGAGCCGGCGTCGGGCCGGTCGAGCGCCCCGATCAGGTGCAGCAGCGTGCTCTTGCCGGAGCCGGATGGTCCGGTCAGCGTCACGAGCTCGGCCGGCTCGATCCGAAGCGACACGTCCTCGAGAGCCGGGATTCGCCCCCGCTCGAACGCCTTGCGGACGTGCTCGGCGACGACTCCGATGCCGCCGTTTCGCTGGCTCAACGCGGGCGGACCCAGTAGCGGACGCTCCGCCGACCGCCGGCGGCCGCGACGGTGACCCGGAAGACAAGCCGGTAGCCGCGCGAGGCGGCGGGCCACTGGGCGAAATCGCGATAGCGCCCGTTGAACGGGTAGTTGGCGAGCGGGCGGGTGCTGGTTCCGACCTGGGCCGGATGGGCGGTGCCGAGCGGATCGACCACCTCCACCGTCAGGCGTCCGCTGAGCGGCCTCCCCCCCGTCGCGGTTGCACGGATCACGTACCACCACTTCGGCCCGACGCGGGGGGTGTGCGTCGGCGCGCTTAGGGCGAGCCGGAACGAGGCCGGCTTCGGCCGCATGGCTGCGTGCGTCCGCGGCTGCGAGTGCGCCCCTGACCCGCAGCCCGCCGCGGCGAGCCCGAGGGCGAGGGAGAGCACGAGAGCGGGCCGCATCACCCCGGATGCTAGACCCCGAGCCGCTCCTTCAGCTGGAGAGCGTTCCTCGGCGCGAAGCCCTCCCAGTCGTTGTTGAAGTAGGCGAAGACCTCGGTCTTCCGGCGCCAGTCTTCGATTCGCCGCGCCCACTCCTCGAGCTCGGAGTCGGAGTAGTTACCGCGGCGGCCGCGCCTGCCAGCGTGGAAGCGGATGAACGTCCAGTCGGCGGTCAGCTCCGCCGCCTGGAACGGCCGCTGCGGATGGTCTCCGATCACGAGCGCCACTCCCCGGGCCCGCAGGAGCGCGTAGACCTCGGACACGAACCAGCTCTCGTGGCGAAACTCGAAGCAGTGCCGCCCCGGGGGCAGCTGCGCCAGCGCGCCCGCCAGCCGCTCGTCGTCGCGGTGGAAGTTGGCAGGAAGCTGCCAGAGCACGGGTCCGAGCTTGGGCGAGCGGACGAGCGGCTCGATCCGCTCGTAGAACCTCCGGACACCGGCGCCCATGTCGCGCAGGCGCTTGAGGTGCGTCAGGTAGCGGCTCGACTTGACGGAGAACAGGAATTCGGGCGAGCTGGCGCGCGCCCAGTTCGCGACCACCTCCCGCCTCGGTAGCCGGTAGAAGGTCGCGTTCACCTCGACCGTGTCGAAGTGCCGCGCGTAGAAGGCGAGCCACTCGCGAGGCGGCAGCCGGGGCGGGTAGAAGACGCCGTGACGCCAGTGCTCGTAGTTCCAGCCCGAGCAGCCGATCCGGACCGGCTTCAGCGCGCGAGCACCGCGAACAGCTGCTGACACAAAAGGGGTGTGCCCGCCGCGACCACGCGTGAACGCCCCTCCGTGTCGAGTGGGGCCCGGCCGAACGGCGGCGCCTCCGGCAGGTCGATCGCGAGTCCGCACTCGCGCACGAGCAGTTGCGCCGCGGCGATGTCGACCGAGCGCGCTCCCTTCAGCGAGCAGACGGCGTCCACCCGCCCCGCAGCCAGGTGGCAGAGGGAGAGCGCGAGCGAACCCATGATCCGCAGCCGGTAGGCGAGACCGACCATCTGCGCGGCCTTCTCGGCGACCGAGGAGGTCAGCGTGGCCTCGAAGGAGAGGATCTCGATCTCGGCTTTCGGCCGCACGGAACCGAGCCGCACGCCGCCCAGATAGGCGCCTGCTCCGCGCTCGGCCGTCCACTCCTCGCCGCTGCCGAAGTCGTAGACGTAGCCGAAGTGGACGTCGTCCATCGTCGCACCCTCCGCGACGGCGAGCGAGAGCGAGAAGAACGGGATCCCGCGCTTCGCGTTCAGCGAGCCGTCGATCGGATCGACGACCACGTGCGTCGATCCGCCACGGCCGAGCGAGCGCTCGCCGAGCTCCTCGGAGATCAGCGTGAAGCTCGCCCCCGTCGCCTCCAGCCTGCTGACGATCGCCGCCTCCGAGGCTGCGTCGATCGCGACCGTCTCGTCTCCGCCTTGACCCGCGCCGACGACCGGCTCCCGCTCCGCACGGGTGGGGAGCTCGACCAGAATGCCGCGTACGTCCTCGACCGCCGCCCGGCAGGTCGCCAGCCAGTCAGTCAAGCGGCTGGAAGAGCAGTCCCGAGGTCAGCTTCGGATAGAAGTAAGTCGTCTTCTGCGGCAGCAGCCGGCCCGCGCGAGCCCGCTCGAAGACGTCCTCGATCCGAGTCGGCCGAAGCAGGAACGCGGCCTCCGCCTCGCCGCGATCGACCGCCGCAACCGCCTCTGCCCGCTGCGGCGTGTAGCTCACGCCGCCGAGCGAGAGGGCGTCCACGACCTCCGCGTCCAGTCCGGCGCCCGGCAGGAGCTCGTAGGCACCGCGCCGGTAGACGACCACGCCGGGCAGCTCCTCGCCGGGCTCCTCGATCGGCGTCCCCCGCAGGCCGTTGACCGAGGCGGCCAGCCGGTGCGTCGGAAAGATCGTCAGCCCCTCCTCCTTCGTCGAGATCAGGACGACCATCATCCACGCACTCGCCTCGGTACCGTCCTCGGCGTGGAACGCGAGCGCCGTCTCGTAGCGGTGGTGCCCGTCGGCGATCAGAAGCTGCCGCTCTCGAAACGTCTCGGGCAAGCCGGCGCGGGGCTCGAGACGCCAGAGCCTGTCGCCGCCGACGGCGAGATCCGGTGCCCGCGCGGGGAGCTCGACCGGTTTCCCCTCGTGGAGGAGAAAGATCGGCTCCAGCTCGGTCCTCGTCGCGCGGAGCAGGCGCAGCCGGTTCTCCTTGGGCCCCGCATGCGTTCGCTCGTGCGGCAGCACGATGCGCTTCTCGTAGGGCTCGAGGCGGATCGTCACGACGAGGCCGTTGCGCGTTCGCTCGACGCCGTCCGGGCCGACGAAGGTCTGCGAGAGCGCCCAGAGCGCCGGTTCGTCGTCGCGGGCGAGCGCGCCCTCCTCGCGCCAGGCGGCCAGCTCGCGGGCGGCCTGCGCCTCCGCATCGGGCAGGGTCAGATGGACGACATTGTGCCGATCGAGTGCCAAATAACGGGCGCGTTCCTCGGGCGAGATCACGTCGTAGGGAGGGGCGACGAGGCGCTCCAGCGGCCCCGCGGCGGGTGTAAAGCGAAGCGCGAGAAACGGCTGCACCTGCGCCATCGCGGGGCAAGCTACCAGCCGCCTCAGGACCTAGACTCCGCTCGTGAGCGCGATCGCTGAGCTGGCCGAGGAGCACATCGTCGAAGGCACGTACGCGGTCGCCCGCAAGCAGCGGCTGCGCACGCGCTCCGGCTCCTCCTACCTCGCGCTCGAGCTGGTCGATTCGAGCGGACGGATCGAAGCGCGTGTCTGGAACGACGTCGACCTCCTCGACGGGCGCTTCGCCGAGGGTGATGCCGTTCGCGTCCTCGGCCGGGTGGAGAAGTTTCGCGACCGCCTGCAGCTCGAGGTGCGCTCGCTCGAAGGCGCGCCCGATACCGATCCGGCAACGCTGACGCCTGCCCTGCGGCGCGACGCCGACGAGCTGGACGGCTTTCTCGAGTTCCTGGCCGGGGAGATCTCTCACCCCGGCCTGAAGGCGGCGGTCGCGCGCGTCCTTGCAGACGACGGTCTTCGCAGCGCATTCCGCTCACTCCCCGCCGCCCCGGGCGGGCATCACGGCTATGCGGGCGGCCTCCTGGAACACACGGTCGGCGTGGCCACGGTCTGCCGCGAGCTCACCCAGCTGCACCCACGCTTGCGGAGCGACCTTCTACTCGCGGCCGCGCTCTTGCACGATGCGGGCCGAACGCGGGAGCTCGGACCAGCGCCCACCTTCCGCCAGACCGACGAAGGACGGCTGCTCGGACACGTGCATCTCGGGCTACGGCTGATCGAGGAGCGAGTCTCGGCGCTCCCGGCCGGGATCCGTGCCGAGCTTCTGCACGCGATCGCCACGCATCACGATCCACGCGCCGCGCGGACCGCGGAGGCAAGCGTCCTCTACCACGCGAACCAGCTCGACGCGGTTGCCGCCAGCAGGCCGGTACCCGGCTAGATGATCACAGCCGCGCTCGCCCTCGCGGCCGCCGTGTCGTGGGGGATCGGCGACTTCATCGGCGGCTTGATGAGCCGCGGGCTCGCACCGGTCGCCATCCTCGTCGTCGCCCAGCCTGTCGGCGGCGTCCTGCTCGGAATCTGGGTCGCGGCCCGTGGCCAAGGACCCCCCGGGCCGGTCGTTCTGTGGGCCTGTCTTTCCGCTTGCTTCGGGACGGCCGGCCTGATCGCCTTCTACCGCGGGATGGCGGCCGGCGCGCTCAGCATCGTCGCGCCGATCGCGGGCGCCGGTGCAGCGATCCCGGTGCTCTGGGGGCTCGCAAACGGCGACCGGCCGTCCATCTACCAGAAGCTCGGCTTCGTGGCCGCGCTGGCCGGAATTCTGCTCGCCTCGTGGGAGCGCCGGCCGGATGCGGCCCGGCTGGCGGCCGGGGTCGGCTGGGCGGCGCTCGCGATGCTCGCCTTCGGCGGCTACTACGTGCCCATGCATGCGGCGAGCCGCGGCGACTTTCTCTGGGCGTCGTTTCTGTTCAGGCTGACCTCGACGAGCCTCGTCGTCTTCGCATGGCTCGTTCTCCGTCCGCCGCGGGCGCGGCGGGACGATCTGCCGGCCCTCGCCGCGATCGGCGTCCTCGACACGGGCGGGAATGTCTTCTTCGCCGCCGCCTCGACGCGCGGCCTGGTCAGCGTCGTCTCGATTCTGGCTTCGCTCTACCCGATCGCCACCGTCATGCTGGCCCGCGCCTTCCTGCACGAGCGTGTCTACCGCTCTCAGGAACTCGGGATCGCGCTCGCGCTGGCAGGGATCGTGCTCGTCTCGGCCGGCTAGCAGCGACCGCGTAACCAGGCGTGCCGCTTGCGCGTTGTGCCTTCAAGCGAAAGGAGGATTCCCACGTGCTACTGCTCATCTTGCTCGCACTCATAGCCATCGTCCTCTTCGGCGTTGGCTTCACGGTCCACTGGCTCTTCATCCTGGCCGTGGTGGCGGCTCTGCTCTTCGTGATCAGCTTCTTCCTCGGCGGCGCCGGAGGGAGGACCCGCCGGACCTGGTGGTAGTCAGAAGTTGAGCTCCTGGGGCCGGTGCGGCCCCAGGACCGCAGGGAACAGCCTAGAGCAGCATCAGCCAGCCGCGGCCGCAGGCGCCGCACTGGTTGTTCTTGCGCCCGCAGCGGCGGCAGTCCCAGTACGTCCACCAGATCCATTTCAGGTGGTTGACTTCGAGCACGAACAGACACGCCATCCAAACGAGGGCAGCGGTTCGGTCCATAGCCCAGCTTTCGACATTTCGGAGGGGAAAAGCAATGGGCCGTTCGGCCTATTCGCGAGCGAGCTCGTCGACCCGGCGGGCGATCTCGTCCCGCAGCTCGCGCACCTCCTCGAGCCCTTTGCCGACCGGGTCCTCAAGCCCCCAGTCGATGTACTCCTTCCCCGGGAGGACCGGGCAGGCATCACCGCAGCCCATCGTCACGACCACCTCGGCCCACTCCGCATCCTCGTCGGTCAAACGCTTCGGGCGGCGGCGGCCGATCTCGAGCCCGAGCTCGGCCAGCGCTTCAACGACCGCGGGCTGGACCTCCGCGGCCGGATTCGTGCCCGCCGAGCGGGCCTCGCCGCCGCGCCGCTCGTAGAGCGCCCGCGCGAGCTGCGAGCGCCCGGCGTTGTGCACGCAGACGAACAGGGCGCGCCTCACCAGGCCACGGCACCCTGTCTGGTGACGAGCACCCCCGCCGCCTCGCGCGCGCCGCCGAGCGTGAAGGCGAGCTGCTCGATCGTGCCCGGCACGAGCCTGTAGAAGCTCCAGGTGCCGCGCCGGCGAGCGAGCTCGATCAGGCCGGCCTCTCTCAACACTCGCAGATGGTGGGAGACCGTCGGCTGCGAGAGGCCGAGGGGACCGGTCAGCTGGCAGGTACAGATCTCACCCGCACCGGCGATCCGGTTGACGATCTCGACCCGGGCCGGATCGGAGAGGGCCTTGAAGCGGCGGGCGAGCGCACGCGCCGCTTCCTTCGGCAGCGGGGGCGCGCCCGGAGCGCAGCAGGGCTGGTCGAAAACGCGCAGCTTCTTCATTGACAGTTATCAATATAACACCTATCGTGCCTCAATCGATACCGGTCGATGAAAGGAGGATCATGGCCAGTTGCGGTTGTGACTGCGACTGCTGCGGCGGCGATCGCTGCTGCTAGAAGGCTCGCGCCCGCCGAGGGTGGCGCCGCCCTCGCGGGCACCTGGCCGCCTTTCGACGCGTTCTAGAGGTTGAAGCGGACGTTCAGCACGTCGCCGTCCGCGACGACGTAGGCCTTGCCCTCAAGGCGCTGCCGCCCCGACCGGACAGCCTCGGTCCGCGAGCCGGCCTCGACCAGGTCGTCCCAGCGGATCACCTCGCAGCGGATGAATCCACGTGCAATCTCCGAGTGGATCGCGGCCGCCGCCTCGAGTGCCGTCCCACCCCGTCGCAACGGCCAGGCTCGCGTCTCCTTCTCGGCCGCGGTGAAAAAGGCAATCAAATCGAGTGACTCGAACAGCCGTCTCGCGATTTGCCCGAGCGCCGAGGGGCCGTCCCTGTACTCGGCCGCTTCCTCCTCCGACAGCTCGGCGAGTTCCGCCTCGAGCTTCGCGTCGATCGCGCCGGGTCCATTTCGAATCTCAAGCAAGGGCTTCGTCGTCAGCGGCTCGAGCTCGGGAGGCAGCTCGCCGCCCCAGTCCGAGAGCGGCCGGCCGGAGTCCAAGTGCGCCAGCAGCGTCTCGAGCTGGAGCGTCTCCTCCCGTAGCTTGGCGTCTCCCGATTTCGCCTGCTTCTGGAGGCGTTCGAGCCGTCGCTCGACGTGATCCCGGTCGGCGACGAGTAACTCGAGCCGCAGGCTGGCGAGGTCGTCCTCGGGGACACGCGTGCCGGACCAGGCGTCGAGGACGACGAGCAGTGCGTCTACCTGCCGCAGGTTGCCAAGGAGCTCCGCCCCGGTCGCGGGGACATCGACGAGCCGCAGCGCCGCGGGCGTGACTTTCTTCGCGTGCTCGACCGCCGCGACCCGAGCCAGGCGCTCGTCCGGCACCGGCGCCATGCCGACGTTCTCCTTCCCGGGTACCGGCTTGCCGGTCCGGGTCAGGGCCCGAAAGAGCGTCGTCTTACCGGAGTTCGGCAGGCCGACGATGCCGACCGAGAGCGCCACCAAGCTGGTCTTAGCTGGCGCCGGCCAGCTGGCGCTGCAGGGAAGCGAGTGCCCGATGCTGCAGCGACTTGATCGCCCCCTCGGTCTTGCCGAGGATCGTGGCGGCATCGCTGTTCGAGAAATTGAAGACGAACTTCAGCGCCAGCACCTGCTGCTGCTCGTGGGAGAGGTTCTCGATCAGCTCGAGCATGCTCCTGCGGCCGATCGAGTCGAGCGCCTCCTCCTCGGCCGCGCTCTCCTCGGGCGGTTCGGGCTCCGGCACCTCCTCCTGGGGCTGCCAGCGCCGGCTGGCGCGGAAGTGGTCCATCGCCAGGTTGTGCGCGATCCGGAACAGCCAGGCGGAGAAGGGGGCCGAGCGCCAGCGGAACCTGCCGATCGACTCGAGCATCCGGAGAAAGGTCTGCGTCGTCAGGTCCTCGGCGTCGTGGCGGTTGCCGACGCTCAGGTGCAGGTAGCTGTAGATCCGGTCGAAATGGAGCAGGTAGAGCTCCTCGAGCGCGTTGCGGTCCCCCTGCTGTGCCCGCTCCACGAGGCGCTTCAGTTGCTGCGAACCGACCCCCCGAGGCAGGGCCGTCGTCCCGGCGGCTTCATTCGCCATCTGGGGAAAGGGATGCCCCGAGCCTGGTTCCCTGTAACGCCTACTCGTAGGAGCCGCTCGAGAAGCCAAGCCGCGCCTCGCGCGTAAAGCGCTTGATGTAGACGACGCGGGCGAGCGCGACCGTGTAGCGGCCGTCGTCGGCCTCGAGCGTCAGCGCCCCGTCCGGCCGCCCGGCCAGCGCCCGCTCGAGCTCGTCGGCCGAGGCCGCCGTCAGGCGGGCCCCCATGATCTGGCCGCCGTCGAAGCCGAGCTCGACCGCGATTCGCTCCTCGCTAGCCATCGGCAACGAGCTCCGCCAGTACGCCGTCGAGCGCGTGGGGGTGGAGAAACGCGACCTCGAGCCCGAACAGGCCTTGCCGGGGCTCGGTGTCGACGAGCTCGACCCCCTGAACCGCCAGCTCGTCGAGCGCGCTTCGTACGTCGGGAACCTCGTAGGCGACGTGGTGCATCCCGGGCCCGCGCTTGGCGAGGAACTTCCCGACCGGTGTCGCCTCGCCGAGCGAGGCGAGCAGCTCGAGCCGCCCCTCGCCGATCCGCAGGCTCGCGGCTTCGACCCCCTGCTCACGCACCGTCTCGCGGTGCTCGACCCGGGCGCCAAACAGCCGTTCGTACGTCGTCACCGCGGCGTCGAGATCCTGGACGGCGACGCCGAGGTGGTGGATCCCGCACGCTTCCATCGCGCGCGATGCTACCTGGGCGGCCCTACTCCCCCGAAAGCGGAACGACCCTGACCGTTCCGACGGTCTCACTGGAGCGGTACTCGGGCTCGAGATCGCCGAGCAGCGCGTCGAGCTCGTCGCGGTCGAGCGTCTCCTTCTCGAGCAGCGCGTGGGCAACCCGGTCGAGCGCGGGGCGGTGCTTGGCGAGCAGGCGTTGGGCGTCCTCGTAGGCATCGTCCGTCAGCCGCGCCTGCTCTTGGTCTCGGACGCGTTTCGTCTCCTCCGAGAGGGCGTAGTTGTCGGCTCGCATCGTGCGCGAGGTGACGACGTCGGCCATGCCGTACTCGAACACCATCGAGCGGGCCAGCTCCGTCGCTTTCTCGAGGTCGTTGGCGGCGCCGTTCGTGACGCGTCCGAAGACGACCTGTTCGGCTGCACGACCCGCGAGGTACACCTTCAGCAGGTCCTGGAACTCCTCCTTCGTGTGCAGGTAGCGCTCCTCGTTCGGGAGGTTGAGGGTGTAGCCGAGCGCCTGGCCCCGGGAGACGATCGTCACCTTCTGGACCGGCAGCAGGTCGCCGACCAGGTGCGACATCAGGGCATGGCCCCCCTCGTGGTAGGCGAGGATTCGCTTCTCCTTCTCGGTGACCACACGCCGCTTCTGGAGACCGGCGACGACGCGCTCCATCGCGCTCTCGAAGTGCTCGCCGCTGATGTACTGCGCCTGCTCGCGGCCCGCGAAGATCGCGGCCTCGTTGGCGATATTGGCCAGGTCGGCGCCGGTGAGGCCGGCCGTCTGGCGCGCGATCAGCTTCAGATCGACGTCGGCCGCGAGCGGCTTGCCCCGCGTGTGCACGTGCAGGATCTCCTCGCGGCCGGCCAGATCGGGGGGTGCGATCAAGACCTGGCGGTCGAAGCGGCCGGGGCGAAGCAGCGCGGGGTCGAGATCCTGAAGCCGGTTCGAGGCGCCCATGACGACGATCTGGTCGCGCGACTCGAAACCGTCGAGCTCGACCAGCAGCTGGTTCAGCGTCTGGTCCTGCTCGCGGTTGAAGCCATGGCCCGTGCGGGCGGCGCCGACCGCGTCGAGCTCGTCGATGAAGACGATCGCGGGCGCGTTCTTGCGGGCGGTCTCGAAGAGCTTGCGGATCCGGGAGGCACCGAGGCCGGCGAACATCTCGACGAAGGCCGAGGCGCTCTGCGAGTAGAAGCTCGCGCCCGACTCGCGTGCGACCGCCTTCGCGAGCAGGGTCTTGCCCGTGCCGGGCGGGCCGTAGAGCAGGATCCCTTTCGGCACCCGCGCGCCGAGCCGCTCGAAGCGCTTCGGGTACCTGAGGAAGTCGACGACCTCGCGCATCTCGTCCTTCGCCTCTTCCAGACCCGCCACGTCGGCCCAGATGACCGAGGAGCGAGATGACGGCTCGACGTGCGTCGGCTTGACGCGCGGCATCAGCTGCAGCGTTCGCCAGAGCAGGTAGCAGATCAGGCCGAAGAAGAGGAGCGGCAGCCAGGTCAGCGCGGCGAGCCCGATCTCGTGCAGGGTCTTACCGATTCCCATCCACCGCCTCATCGGCAGGGGGGTCGCCGAGCGTTAGAGCCGGGCGGCCGCCACTGCGGCGGTCGTGAAGGAGACCCCGGCCTCCCGCCAGTCCTGCAGGCACGCCGTCACTCGCTCCGCGTCGAGGCCGCGGGCCGCGTCCTCCACGAACGTCACCTTGCGGCCGCGCCTGAGCAGACCACGGATTGCCGCGTCGTCACAGACGTCCGTCGCCACGCCGAAGAGGAGCACCTCGTCGGGGTCGAGAGCGGCCAGGACCGGCTCGGCGTTCGGGTTCGTGAAGACATCGAAGTTCTTTTTCAGGAACAGGAGCTCGCGGCGACCGGCCACGAGCTTCGGCACGAGCCCCGGCGGATAGGGAACGAGCGGCAGAGGGAGCGGATCCTGCTGCTCGGTTTCGGGGATCTTCGCCGCGCCCCGGGTGCCGCGCAGGCAGTGCGGTGGATACGTATTGCGGTAGTCCGGCTCCTCCGCGAGCTCCGGATCGGTCAGCTCGTGGTCGTCGGCGGAGGCGACGTGCGTGATCGCCGCCTCCCGGGCTGCCGAGACGAGGAGCCCCATCGCCGCAACGGCCTGCTCGGCGCCGGGGACGTAGAGCTTCCCGCCCGGGAGCATGAAGTCGACCTGCGTGTCGACGTCCCAGAGGACGGTGCTCAAGCCGTGCCTTCAGCCACGCCCGTTCGGAAGAGGCCCGCTCCGCCCCTCACTCGACGAGCTCGAGCCGCTGGTTCGGGCGATAGGCCCGGCCCACCTTGGCCGAGGGCCTGCCGTCGGTGAGGACGATGTCTCCCGTGAAGTCGTTCGAGCCGCGGATCAGCGACGAGCCGACGCCGTAGGAGTCAACCGGAACCCCGCGGGACTCGAAGCTGCGGATCTTGTCCGCGTCGAAGCCGCCCGAGACGACGATCTTGACCCGCTCGAAGCCGTCTCGGTCAAGGGCCTCGCGGACGTTGCGGACCAGCCGCTCGTTGACGCCGGTCGGCTTGAAGTCACCGAGCTCGCCCCAGAGCGAGCGGTCGACGAGCGCCTCCGAGGTGTCGAGCCGGACGCCCCACAGGCGCGGGCCGAGCGCGCGCGCGACCTCCAGGGCGGTCGAGACGGAATCGTTCTCGAAATCGACGAGCACGACGACATTCAGGTCCTCGGGCGCCCACTCCGCGAACTTCGTCGCCGCCAACACCGTGTTGCCGCCGTAGGCCGAGATCAGCGCATGCGGCACCGTTCCCACGCCCTTGCCTCCCCACCACGAGGCCTGCTCGTCCGTCGTGACGCCGATCGGCGCGCCGACGACCTGGCCGGCGACGTACGCCGCGTAGCCGTCGCCCGTTTGGACGCGGTGATGGTCGTGGCGGGCGGGCATGAAAATGATCGGCTTGCCCATCGCCGCCTCGAGCACGCGGACGACGTTCGTCGTGATCAGCGTCCGGCGCGCCAGGACACCCAGGTACAGGGTCTCCAGGTGGGCGAAGGAGGTGTAGTCGCCCTCGATCGTGAGCACGGTCTCGTAGGGCTCGATCCGATCGCCGTCGTAGAGCGCGTGGACGGTCATGTCGTCCCAGTCCTCGGAGCAGAGCTTGAGGATCGCGATCGCCTCGTCCATGCCGCCGAGAAAGGCCTGCTGCTTTTGGAACACCTGCATCACGACCCGGGGCCGCCGCCCGTCCCCCAGCAGCGTCGCACGCGCATGGTTGAAGTACGCGTCCGTGTAGTAGCCCTCCCGCATCTTCTCGACGGGGAGTTCGAACACCTCCGGCGGCAGCCGCCTCCTAGTTCGTTCCCGAAGCGCCACGCTGCTCCAGGGCGAGACACGCGGACAACGCCGCCTCCGCGACCTCGAGCTGGGCTGGACTGGGATCCTCGGTCGCAAGCCGGTGCTGCAGCTCGTGCCCGGGCTTAGCGAGCGTGCGAGCGAGACCGTGGTCCGGGTTGCGGACCATCCAGCTGAAGAGTTCCGTCGCGACCCCGATCGCGCCGAGCTGAGCCGCGGCACGGGCGGGCCCGCGCACCTGCAGGGGCGCTCGCGCGGCCAGCGCTCCCCCGACCGCCGAGCTCAGGATCAGCGGACCGACGATGTGGGAGCCGCAGCGCTCGTGTTCTTTCGCGCGCCTCTCCCCGTGCTCGTAGCTGCCGATCGAGATGTGCTCGGCGCCGTGGTAGGCGGCGACCTCCGAGCCCCGGACGGCGAGCGCGGCCGGAGCGAGCGAGAGCGCGCCGGCGGCGAGCTCCTGCACGAACGGTGTCAACCGAGAGGCCTTGACGAGCCTGGCCGCAGCGGCGCTCCCGACCATCGTCGCCAGGACGCGCGGGCGCTCGAACGGTAGGCGCGCTTCCGGCAGGCTGCGGCGAACCTGCGGCAGGAGGAGCATCACCTCCGCGAGCCGAGCGGGCCCGCGCAGGAAGGGCCGGCCGACCTCGGCGGCTCGGAACCGCTTGCGGGCGGCCTCGACCTTGAGCTCGCCCGCCGGCGTCCGGACTGCGCACGCCCAGGCCGTCGGACCGTGAACAAGCACGCCGTTCGCAAGCGCCATCCCGCCCAGCCTGATCTTCTCCTCCTTCGGCACGGGCTAGAGCCTAGCCTCCCGGGTCGAGTCCCCGGTGCTCAGCGCCCCAGTTCGAGCGCCAGCTGGCGCAGGCAGCGCACGCCGAGCTCGAGGTCTGCGACCGCGATCCGCTCGTCAGCGGAGTGCACGAGCCGTGCGGCCACCTCGGGATCCATCGTCCGCAGCGGGAAGAATCCGTAGGCGACCGTGCCGAATGCCTCGCGCAGCCAGTGGCTGTCGGTGAACCCCGCCAGGCAGATCGGGGCAAGGCGCGCGGCCGGCTCCTCGGCGGCGACGAAGCTCTCGATTGCGTCCCAGAGCGGCGATTCGAGCGGCGAGCTCGTTCCACCCTGCCCCTCAAGCCACTCGAGCTCGTAGTCACCGGGGCCGAGCGCGGCGCGAAGCAGCGACTCGGCCTCCTCCTGTCCCTGGCCGGGTACCAGCCGGCAGTCGCAGATCAGCTCGCAGAGCGCCGGGATCACGTTTCGCTTCTCCGAGGCGGAGATGATCGTCGGGGAGACGGTCAGCCCGAGCAGCGGCTCGACCAGCTCGCCCGCGAGCGGGTGCACGGCTCGCGCGAGCTCCAGCGCCTCGGCGGCTTCGACCTCGCGGCCGGCGAGGAGCCGCAGCAGCGCGGCGACCTCGGGCCCGAGGCGGGGCTCGGGCCGGAAATCCGCCAGGCGCTCGATCAGGGCGGCGGCCTTGACGAGCGCGTTGTCACCGATCCCCGGCATCGAGGCATGGCCGCTGCGGCCGTGCACGCGGAGCCGGAAGGGCGAGCTCATCTTCTCCGCGGTGGAGCAGAGGTAGAAGATTCCCGCGGCTCCGAGGTCGACGCGGTCGCCCGCGCCCTCGTTGATGCAGTAGTCGGCCCGGATCGCCTGGGGATGCTGGCGGCAGAGCCAGGAGAGGCCGAAGTCCTCGCCGACCTCCTCGTCGGCGGTCGCGGCGAAGATCAGCTCGCCGGCCGGCTGGAAACCCTCGCGCGCGAGCGAGGCGATCGCGACCGCGTTCGCCGCCACCTGGCCCTTCATGTCAAGCGCGCCCCGGCCCCAGATCTCGCCGTTTTTGAGCTCACCGGACCACGGGTCGAGCGCCCATTCGCCGGCATCCGCGAGCACGGTGTCCGTGTGCGAGAGCAGGAGCAGGCTCGGGCCCTCGCCCCGGCCGGGTATGCGGGCGACGAGATTCGCGCGCTCGGGCACCTTCGCGTAGAGCTCGGCCTCGAGACCGCTTTGACGCAGGTAGCCACGCAGCAATTCGGCCGCGCGGGTTTCGTTGCCGGGCGGGTTGACCGTGTCGAGGCGGATCAGCTGCTGCAGGAGCCCGGCCGCCTCGTCGCGCAGGGAGACGGTCGCCATCAGCGGCGCCGACCGGAGCGGAGAACCTGCGAGGCGCACTGGCGCGCCCGGCCCACCGCCGCCGTGGAGTCCTCGACGGCCACGCCGGGAGCATACTTCTGGCCGTGAGCGACCTCTTTTCCGACGCGGCGACGGCTCGCCTCCGAGACGTCGCTCCGCTGGCCCTGCGGCTGCGGCCCGAAACGGTGGAGGAGTTCGTCGGCCAAAAACAGGTGCTCGGCGAAGACTCCGCCCTGCGCCTGGCGATCAAGGAGGACCGCGTCGGCTCGCTGATCCTCTACGGGCCGCCGGGCAGCGGCAAGACGACGCTCGCGCGGATCGTCGCCCGAACGACGGGGGCGCAGTTCGAGGAGCTCTCGGCCGTCTCCGCGACGGTCAAGGACGTGCGCGAGGTGCTCGCGAGCGCGCGCGAGCGTCTCGGCACGAGCGGCCGGCGAACGATCCTCTTCCTCGACGAGATCCACCGTTTCAACAAGGCGCAGCAGGACGCGCTCCTCCCCGCAGTCGAGGAGGGGCTCGTGACGCTGATCGGAGCGACGACCGAGAATCCGTACTTCGAGGTCAACTCCGCGCTCCTTTCCCGCTGTCAGATCTACGAGCTCGAGCCGCTGAGCGAGGACGAACTGGGGCAGATCGTGCGCCGCGGCGCCGCCGCGCTCGAGGTGGAACTCACCGACGAGCTCGTCACCCTGACCGCGCGCCGCGCCGGCGGCGACGCTCGGAGCGCGTACAACATCCTCGAGCTGGCGGCACAGACGGCCGCGGCGGAGGGCAAGGCTTTGAGCGAACAGCATGTCGAGGATGCCGCCCGCAAGCGGCCGCTCGTCTACGACAAGGGCGGCGATGCCCACTACGACTTCATCTCCGCCTTCATCAAGTCGATGCGCGGTTCGGATCCCGACGCGGCGGTCTACTACCTGGCGGCGATGCTGGCCGGCGGCGAGGATCCACGCTTCCTCGCCAGAAGGATGATCGTGCTCGCTTCCGAGGACATCGGCAACGCCGATCCGCAGGCGCTCGTCGTCGCGGTCGCGGCCGCGCAGGCGGTCGAGCACGTCGGCTTGCCCGAGGCCCGGCTCAATCTCGCCCAGGCCGCGATCTATCTGGCGCGCGCGCCGAAGTCGAACGCGAGCTACCTCGCGCTCAAAGAAGCGAGCGCCGATGTCCGCGAGCACGGGCAGCTGCGCCCACCCGACGAGCTGCGTGACTCCCACTACTACGGCGCCAGGAAGCTCGGTCGGGGCCAGGGATACATCTACCCTCATAGCGACCCCGCAGGATTCGACGTCGATTATCTGCCGGAAGAGCTGCGGGGCCGCACCTACTACCGACCAAGCGGATCAGGAGCAGAGGAGGTCGAGCATGGCGATTGAGCGAAGGGCACGCGCGGTCTGGGAAGGCGACCTGACGCACGGCTCGGGAACCTTCGATCTGGAATCAAGCGGCGCCGTCGAGCACGAGCAGGTGACCTATGCCTCACGCTTCGAGCAGCCCGGTGGCAAGACGAGCCCCGAGGAGCTGATCGCCGCGGCCCACGCGACCTGCTTCTCGATGGCGCTCGCGAACGGGCTCGCCCAGGACGGCCATGCCCCCACCAGGCTCGAGACTGAGGCGGTCGCGACACTCGACAACGTGGAAGGCGGCTTCCGGATCACGACGGTCAAGCTGACGGTGCGGGGCGAGGTCGCCGAGCTCGATCAGGCCGGCTTCCGCAAGGCGGCGGAGCAGGCGAAGGAGAACTGTCCCGTCTCGAAGGCGCTGGCCGGGAACGTGAGCCTCGAGCTCGACGCGGCGCTCGGCTAGTCGCGCCCGTTCAAAAGCCGCTGCGCGACGCGCTCGCCCCAGTCGTACTCGCGCAGCTTTGCCACCGCTCGTTCGGGCTCGTAGTCGGTGCGTCGGAACTCGAGCTCGCCTCCCGGCCGGCGGATTGCCCACGCGGCACGCCGGTCGCCGTCAAGCGGCATGCCGACGCTGCCCGGATTCACGAGCTGCGTCTCCTCCGGGCCGGGGCGCCTGAACTGCAGGTGACTGTGACCGAAGACGACCTCCTGCTCGCGAACGCCTGCCAAAAGCCGGGAATCCTCGCCAGCCGGCTCGCGCCCGAAGCTCTCGACGTCCGAGAGCGGTGAGCCGTGGCAGTAGAAGGCCTCCTCACGCTCCGCCAGCGCCGGCAGCCCGACGAGCTCGTCGACCTCACGCGCCGGCAGCTCGGCGATCGTGGTCGCGAGTGCCGCGAACAGGAACGAGCTCTGGTCGGGCGGGAAGTCGAGCGGCGGGTCGACCAGCCAGCGCTCGCCGTTCCCCCGGAGCCAGGTGGCCGGCTCGAGCGTACGCAGCCGCCGCAGCGTCTCGAGGGGCCAAGGCCCGAAGGCGCAATAGTCACCTCCGAGCAGCCATTCGTCGACCCGCTCGCGCTCGGCCTCGGCCAGCACGGCCTCGAGCGCAGCGAGATTCCCGTGGATGTCGTAGAGGATCCCGAGCACCAGTCGGATCCTGTCTCGATCGGGCGCACGGCAAACGTGCGGCACGCGTTGCCGAGAGCGCGAGCCGCGCGCGTGGGAGTGCTCGTCGCTCCGCGTCGGCTCGAAGCCGCGTCGTTCGGCGGGCCTAGAGAATCCGGGCGCCGAGCGCGCTCGCGACCAGTTCGACCGCGAGCGTGGCGGTCTCGTTCTCGCGGTCGAGGATCGGGTTCACCTCGACGACCTCGAGCGAGCCCGCCAGGCCGGACTCCGCCACGAGCTCGAGCGCGAGATGCGCCTCGCGGTAGGAGAGCCCTCCCCGCACCGGCGTCCCCACCCCCGGGGCGATCTCGGGGTCGAGAGCGTCCATGTCCAGGCTGACGTGCACGAACCCGGCCCCCGCGATCTGGCCAAGCGCCGCTCGAATCACCTGCTCGAGACCGAGCCTGTCCACCTCGCTCATCGTGTAGACGCGGACGTCGAGCTCTTCGAGCAGCTCGGCCTCGGCCGAGTCGAGCGAGCGGACCCCGACGAGTTCCACGCGCTCCGGCGCGACGGCCTGGAGCGGCCAGGCTGGACTCTCGAACTCCGGCCCACCGAGACCCAGCGCCACCGCGAGCGGCATCCCGTGAACGTTGCCGGTCGGAGAGGTCTCGGGTCGGTTCAGGTCGCCGTGGGCATCGATCCAAAGCACGCCGCCGGCCCCCTGCGCCCGGGCGAGACCGCCGAGCGTGCCGATGGCCACCGAGTGGTCACCGCCCAGCACGAGCGGCACGAACTCATCTGCAACGGCACGGGCAACGAGTTCGGCCACCCGCTCGCAGGCTTGCTTGATCGGGTCGAGAAAGCGCACGCGCTCGCTGCCGACAGCCGTCGCCTCCGGTACGGCCCCCTCGACATTGCCGAGATCGCGCACCTGACGCCCCAGCTCTTCGATCCGCGAGGCGAGGCCCGCGTAGCGGATGGCGGAAGGGCCCATGTCAACCCCCCGGCGTCCGGCGCCGAGGTCGAGGCTCGCCCCGATCAGGGCGACCGGCCGCCCATCCGTTTGCGCACGCACGAAGTGGAAACTACCGTTGGAGGAGATGGGGGACGCCGAGCGTCAGGGGATCCGCGTCCTGCTCGCCGATGACGACCCGGACTTCGTCGAGTCGCTCCGCGAGCTGATCGACAAGCAACCCGAACTCGAGGTAGTCGGATCGGTCGGAAACGGCCTCGAGGCGATCGAGTTGGCCGACGAGCTCGAGCCTGACGCGGTCGTGATCGACCTGCACATGCCGCTCGTCGACGGCGTCGCTGCCGTCGCCCGCATTCGCCGCGACCACCCGAGTGTCTGTCTCGTCGCGTTGACGGGCGACGAAGCCCCGACACTGCACGAGGCCGTCAAGGAGGCGGGCGCCGACGGTGTACTCCTGAAGAGCGAGCTCGTCGACAGCCTGATCGAGCGCCTCGCCCACTTTCGCACGCACGTCTAGGCCCGCAAGGGTGGGCGGAGAGGCGTAACCGTCAACGGCTAGTGACCTGAGTCGGTGATTCGCTGGCAGTAGCTGGCGAGGCTGTCGAGGATCTCGTCTGCGGTTTTGTGCCAAACGAACGGTCTCGGGTTGTCGTTCCAGTTGGTGATCCAGGTGCGGATCGAGGCGACGAGGTCCCGGACGGAGCGGTGGGCGC
>DASUWJ010000087.1:0-2777 GCA_036378475.1 Gaiellaceae bacterium | reverse complement strand
CTCTCCTTCGTTTTAGAGCTCCCGAAGACAACGACCGAGGGGCCGGAGCAGTTGCGCGGGGTACCCTTCTCCTCGTGGCGGCGCAGGGTTGGCCCGAGCAGGTCGAGCGGGTCGCGGCGTACCTGCGCGAGGCCGGAGTGGAGTCACGCGTCGAGGAGTTTCCAGAGACCACGCCGACCGCGGCCGACGCCGCTCGGGCGGTCGGGTGCCAGCTCGGACAGATCGTCAAGTCGCTCGTGTTCGACTGCGAGGGAAACGCGGTCGTGGTGCTCGTCCCGGGCGATCGGCGTGCGGACACCGGCAAGGTGGCGGCCGCCGCAGGCTGCGGCTCCGCCCGAATCGCCGGGCCGGAGCAGGTGGAGGCCGCGACCGGTTTCGAGCCGGGCGCCGTCGCGCCCTTCCCGCTACCGAGGGTCGCCTCGGTCTTCGTGGAGCGGTCCCTCCTCCAGCACCGCGTCGTCTGGGTCGGCGCCGGCTCGACTCGGCATCTGGCCTCGCTGGCCGCGCCGGAGCTTGTGCGGCTGACCGGGGCGGAGACAATCGACGCTGTCGCGGAGGCCACGTAACATGCGGCCAAAGGAGGGCATCCATGCGTGAGACCGAGAAAATCTGGCTGAACGGCGAGCTCGTCGCCTGGGATGAGGCACGGATCCACGTCGGGACGCACGGCCTGCACTATGGCAGCGGCGTGTTCGAGGGGATCCGGGCGTACGAGACCCAGACCGGCACGGCGGTTTTCCGGCTCACCGACCATCTGAAACGGCTCGAGAACTCGGCCAAGCTGCTCGGGATGGACCTGGGCTACAGCGTCTCTGAGCTCCGGCGCGTCTGCCACCAGCTGATCGCCGTCAACGGCCTGCCCGAGTGCTACCTGCGCCCGATCGCCTTCTACGGCTACGGGGAGCTCGGCGTGTCTGCGGTCGGCAACCCGGTCGACGTCGTCGTGATGAGCTGGCCGTGGGGCGCCTACCTGGGCGAGGAGGGCCTGAAGAAGGGCATCCGGGTCAAGATCTCGAGCTGGCAGCGGATCGGCCCGAACGTGATCCCGCACGTCGCGAAGGCGACCGGGGTCTATCTGAACTCGATGCTCGCGGTCCACGAAGCGAACCGCGCCGGCTACGACGAGGCGATCCTGCTGACTGCCGAGGGCCACGTGGCCGACGGCTCCGGCGAGAACGTCTTCGTCGTCAAGGACGGCGTCATCTACACGCCCGACCTCTCGACCTCGATCCTGCCAGGGATCACGCGGGACACCGTGATCCAGATCGCTCAGGACCTTGGACACCGGGTCGTCGAGAAGAACCTGATTCGCTCCGACCTCTATCTCGCCGACGAGGCGTTCATGTGCGGCACGGCCGCCGAGATCACGCCGCTCCGGGCGATCGACGACGTCGAGATGGGTGTCGGTTCGGTGACGCTCGAGCTGCAGGAGGCCTATCTCGACACCGTGCGCGGGCGCAGCGAGCGCTGGGCGCAGTGGCTCGATTACGCCGAGCAGCCAGAGCCCACGCCGGCCGAGGCGTGAGCACGGGCCTGCGGGAGCTCCCGCTCGCCCAGCCGTGGCTGGACGAGCGGGAGGAGGAACTCGTCCTCGAGGTCCTTCGCTCCGGGCGCCTCTCGCTCGGGCCGACGATCGATCGCTTCGAGGAACTGCTCGCCGAGCGCGTGAGGGCGCCCTACGCCGTGGCGGTTTCGAGCGCCACCGCCGGCCTCCATCTGCTCTGCCACGCGGCGGGGCTCGGCCCGGGGGACGAGGTGATCACGTCGCCGATCTCGTTCGTCGCCTCGGCGAACTGCTTCATCTTCCTCGGCGCGACACCGGTGTTCGCGGAGGTCGATCCCCGGACCTGGAACCTCGATCCCGCCGCCGTCGAAGCGGCGATCACGCCGCGGACGAAGGCGATCGTCGCGGTGGACATGTTCGGCTATCCCTGCGAGCTGGACGAGATCCGCGGCCTCTGCGACCGCCACGGGCTGACCCTGATCGAGGACGCGGCGGAGGCGCTCGGAGCCGAGTACAAGGGGCTGCCGATCGGCGGGCACGGCTCCTCCGCCGTGTTCGGCTTCTACCCGAACAAGCAGCTCGCGACGGGAGAGGGCGGCACGGTCGTGACGCATTCGGAGGAGGAGTGGCAGCTGCTTCGGAGCCTCCGCAACCAGGGCCGCGAGTACGAGGGCGGGGCCTGGTTCCACCACGTCCGCCTCGGCTTCAACTACCGCTGGACGGACGTCCAGGCGGCGATCGGGATCGGGCAGCTCGAGAAGCTCGACCGCATCCTCGCGCTTCGCTCGACCGCGGCTGCTCGCTACGGGGAGCTTTTGGCCGGGGTCGACCGCGTGGAGACACTCGCCGCGGACGACCCAGACCATCGCCGCTCCTGGTTCGTGTACGTCGTCAAGCTCGCGGCCGGAATCGACCGGGGCGAGGTGATGGAGGAGCTTCGCGCCCAGGGAATCGGGACGGCGGAGTACGTCCCCTGCGTCCACCTGCAGCCGTATCTTCGCCGGACCTACGGCTTCGGCGAGGGCCTCTGCCCGGTCGCCGAGGAGATCTGCTCGCGAACGCTGGCGCTGCCCTTCTTCCCCCAGCTCGAGCTCGAGGACCAGGAGCGGGTCGTGGATGCGCTCCGCTCGGCGCTCTGATATAGCGCCGCTCGTGTCATCCATGAAGGAGCGGGCCTCGTCAAGGTCACGGACTGCGGGGGGTAGCACGCCGCGGTTTGCGGGACGGCGGCGACGGTAGCGGAAGCGATCCAGTCATCCATTCGGCCGCGCGG
>DASUWJ010000086.1:0-7176 GCA_036378475.1 Gaiellaceae bacterium | reverse complement strand
GACTGCGCGACTCCCAGCCGCTGTTGCATTCCCTTCGACATCCCGTCGACACGACGGTCGGCGGCGTCCGCGAGCGCGACGAGCTCGAGTAGCCGTGCCCGCTCGGCCGCCCCGCCGTAGGACCCCGCGAGCCGCTGGTGCAGTTCGAGCACCTCGTCGGCCGTGTACCAGCCGGGGAAGCGAAAGAGCTCGGCGAGGTAGCCGAGTGTCGCGCGCGCGGCGCGCGAGCCTGCGCGCGCGCCCGCGACCCTCGCCTCGCCCGCGCTCGGTCGAACGAGGCCGACGCCGATCTTGACCAGCGTCGACTTGCCGGCGCCGTTCGGGCCGAGCAAACCGACGAGCTCACCCTCGCCGACGACGAGATCGACGCCCTTGAGCGCCTCGACGGCACCGTAGCGCTTCGCGAGTCCTCGCACCTCGAGAGCGGCGGGCACGCGGCTAGACCGGCCTTCGCGCGGGAAAACGGGGCCGGCCAGAGTTGGGGATCGCCTCCCAGACGGCGGCATGGGCGGTGCAGCGGTAGACGTCCGGAGGGGGTAGCACCACCCTCCTAGCTCCTAGCCTCGTACAGCTTCTCGATCTCGCTCGCGAACCGCTCTTCGATCACGCGCCGCCTCAGCTTGAGCGTCGGCGTGACCTCGCCCTTCTCCGCACTGAACTCGCGCGGGATGATCGCGAAGCGCTTGATCTGCTCGAAGGGGGACAGCTCACGGTTGACCTCCTCGACGAGCGAGCCGACTCGCTCCTCGCTCTCCTCGGGCGAGAGCTGGACCGCGGCGCCATCGAGCGTCAAAAGCGCGGTCACGTAGGGCCGCCGGTCGCCGATCACGATCGCCTGCGAGATCTCGGGGTAGGCCTTGAGGGCGTTCTCGATGTTCTGGGGCGCCACGTTCTTGCCGCCCGCGGTCACGATCAGGTCCTTCTTGCGGTCGGTGATCGAGACGAAGCCGTCCTCGTCGATGGTGCCGACGTCGCCGGAGCGCAGCCAGCCGTCCTCTCCGAGTGCCGCGCGCGTGGCCGGCTCATCCTTCAGGTAGCCCGCGAAGACGGTTTCACTGCGGATCAAGAGTTCGCCGTCGGGGGCGGTCGAGACCTCGAAGCCGGGCAGCGGCGGCCCGACGCTGCCGAAGCGAAATCGGCGCGGCCGGTTGCAGGAGGCGGCCGTCGTGCACTCCGTCAGACCCCAGCCTTCCAGGACGAGCAGGTCGAAGGCGTGGAAGAACTCGGCGATCTCGCGTGCCAGCGGCGCACCGCCGGAGATCCCGAGCCGCAGCCGCCCGCCGAACCGCCGTTTCAGCTTCGAGTAGACCAGCCGGTCGGCCAGGCGGTGCTGGGCGGCGAGCGGCCAGGGCAGGGCCTCTCCGGACTGCCGATGCACGCTGACCCGACGCCCGGTCTGCAGGGCCCAGGCAGCCAGCCGCCGCTTAAGGGCGGGGCCCTCTCCGAGCGCGGCCGTCGCCACGGCGTAGGCCTTCTCGTAGACGCGGGGAACGCTCGGAAAGAGCGTCGGCCGGACCTGCGGCAGGAGCTCCGCGAGGCGGAGCGGCTCCGGGCAGAAGGCGATCGTGTAGCCGGTGTAGGCGCCGAGCAGGGACATCAGGCGCCCGAAATTGTGCGCGAGCGGCAGGTAGAGCAGCATCACGTCGTCGCCGAGAGCGAGATCCTCGATCCGGTCGATACAGGCCGTCATCGCGTAGTAGTTGCGATGCCGGAGCATGCAGCCCTTGGGCGGGCCGGTCGTGCCCGAGGTGTAGATGTAGGTGTAGAGATCGTCCTCGCCGACCGCGGCCCCGGCCTCCTCGAGCGTCCGGGGATGGGCGGCCGCATGCGCGATTCCCTCGGCCCGCAGCCCGTCGAGTTCCGCCACCGTCAGGACGTGCGGGAGCGAAAGGGGCGCGATCTTCTCCCGCTGCTCCGCGTCCTCGACGAGCACCCCCACGGCCTCGGAGTGCTCGAGCACGTAGGCGGCCTCCCGCGGCGAGCTGTTCGGGTACACGGGCGCCGTGATCCCCCCGACCAGTGCGAGGGCGAAGTCGAACAGGGTCCATTCGAGCCGCGTGCGGCTGAGGATGCCGACCGCATCCCCGGCCCGGATGCCCCGGGCGAGCAGGCCATTTGCGAGCTCATCGACCGTGCGCGCCGCCTCGGGCCAGGAGACCTCGCGCCAGCGGCCGGGCTCGATCTCGACCAGGTAGGCCGCTCCCAGGCGGCGAGCGGACACCGCGTCGCGCCAGAGGCGCACAATCGTTCTCTCCTCGCTCATCCTCGCCAGCGAGAACTCTATGGCAGGGAATCGCACGTCCCTCGCGAACTCCCTGCATCCCTCTACAATTCGCGGGCGGCCCTATGAGAACAATCTGGAATGGATCGATAAGTTTCGGCCTGGTCAACATCCCGGTCGGGATGGCCCTGGCCACGAAGCCGGCTGCCCGCGAGTCGGACGTCTCGTTTCGGATGCTGCATCGCGAGTGCGGGACGCCGATCAAGAACAAGCGCTGGTGCCCCACGCACGACCGTGAGGTTACGAACGACGAGATCGTCAAGGGCTGGGAGGTGGCCAAGGGCCAGTTCGTGGTCGTCGAAGAGGCCGATCTGGAGGCGCTCTCGACCGCGGACGACTCACGCACGATCGAGATCACACGCTTCGTCGAGCTGGCACAGGTCGACCCGATCTACTTCGACCGCACCTACTTCCTCGCACCCGCGGAGGCGGTCGCGCAGCGGCGCCCCTACGTGCTGCTGCTCGAGGCGATGAAGGAGACGGGTACCGCGGCGGTTGGCAGGTTCGTCCGCCAGGGGGCGGAGCACTTCTGCCTGATCCGCGCCAAGGGCGACGCGCTCGCGCTCGAGACCCTCTTCCTCGCCGAAGACGTCCGCTCCGAGGCCGAGATCGTCGAGGCGGTCGAGGAGATCGAAGTCAAGGAGGCGGAACTCGACCTGGCACGCCAGGTGATCGGCAGCCTGGCCGCCGATTTCGATCCCGAGGAGCTGACGAGCGAGTACCGCCGCGACCTGCGCGCGCTGCTCGAGGCAAAGCTCGCGGGCGAGGAGCTGGCGGCGCCGGAGCCCGTCGAGGAAAAGGCGCCCGTGGTCGACCTGATGGAAGCGCTCCGCGCGAGCGTCGCTGAGGCGCAGGAAGCGCGCAAGCCGCGCCGGGCCGCCAAGACGACGAAAGCCGCCTCCTCGGGCGGGTCCCGGCGGCGCGTCGGCGCACGCAAGTAGAAAAAACCGCTCTAGTGGTGCTGCGGCACTGCTCCCAGCGCCTGGAGCTGTGCCTGAAAGAGCGTCTTGTCGATTTTGCCCTGGTAGATCGGGATCGACTCCTCCACACAGACCCTGATCACCTCCTGGCGATCGATTCCGAGCTCCTTGGACAACTGCTCCGGCGTCAGGTGGTTCGGCATGTTCCTCCCTTTGCGGCCATCAAAAAGCCCGTCTCGTGCGCTGGCACGGACGGCCAGAGTCAACCGCTCCAATTGTCTCGCCGGCAGGAATCAAAGGCCCTGCCCTCCCAGATCATCCATTCATCCGAAGAATAGTTTGCCCGGATGACGGACGCAAAGGGAATCACCGGCTTCGCGGCGAAGCGCGCCGAGAGCAAAGGCTGCACGCTTCGCTATCTCGTCGGCGGCCCGGCCGGGGGAAAGCCGGTCGTGCTCGTGCACGGCCTTGGCGGCGCGGCTTCCAACTGGGTCGACCTCGCGCCACTGCTTGCCGAGCGATACCGGGTGCTCGTGCCCGACCTGCCGGGGCACGGCCTCTCGACGCCGCTCCCCGCGGTGCCGAATCTGGCGGTCTTCGCCGACCGGATCGCGCTCGTCGCCGAGCGCGAGGGCAAGCTTCCGGCCGCGGTCGTCGGTCACTCGCTCGGCGGAGTCGTCGCCCTGCGGCTGGCCTTGCGCCGGCCGCGCGAGGTGTCGGCGCTCGTCCTCGCCTCCGCGGCGGGGATCTCCTCGACGAGCCGAAGAGCACGCTACGGCCTGCGGATCCTTCGCCTGATCGGCCCCAGACGGCTGGTGGCGCCCTGGTCGCACAAGGTCGCGGGCAGCGCGGGCCTGCGCTACCTCGTCTTCGGTCGCTGGGGCGCGTCGGACCCGTTGATCCTCTCTCGTGAGGGAGTCGATGGTTTTCTCTCGGGGACGAAGCTCGCCAGTGACTCCGCGAGCGCGGGGCGCGCGGTCGTCCTCGACGACGTCCGCCAAGAGCTCGGCGAGCTCAGCTGCCCCGTGCTCGTCCTCTGGGGCGCGCGCGACACCCAGCTGCCCCTCGCCGACGGATTCGAGTTCGCCCGCCGGCTCCGCGCCAAGCTGCGGGTGATCGCCGATTGCGGGCACCTCCTGATCGGCGAGCGTCCGGAGGCCTGCGCCGACGCGATCCGCTCCTTTCTCCCCGCCTAGCCTTGAGGAGACTCACGGGGGAAACTGCGTTTCCCCCGTGCTGATCGGGGTGCCCAGATTTGAACTGGGGACCTCTCCGACCCGAACGGAGCGCGCTACCAGGCTGCGCCACACCCCGAGGCCCGAAGGGTAGCGAAGCGCGGGGGAGCAGTTGGCTCCCCCGCGAAAGCAGTGGGCCACTAGGCGGCAGGCTGTTCGTGGAGCGCGGAGGGGCGGCGCAGGACGGTCAGCGACACCGCCGTGAGCGCGATCGCCGCGACGCCGACGCCAACGCCCCACCAAACGCCGCTCAGGTGGCCGCTCAAGTGGAGCGCCCGGTCGAGCGAGAAGCGGCCGGGGCCGATGGCGGCGACCGCAACGGCCACCGTTGCGATCGTGAGCGGGAACTCGAGGCCGCCGTTGGAATTGAAGAAGCCGTTCTTCCAGTGGACGGCGATGATCGCGTTCAGCATCACGGTCGCGATCCCGAGCGCCGCCAGCGGCGTCAGCAAGCCGAGCGCGAACAGCAGACCACTCGACTCGCCGAGCCCGGCCAGGAAGGCCATCGCGAGCGGCATGCGCCAGCCGAGCGAGCCGAAGAAGCCGGCCGTGCCGCGCAGGCCTGGCCCGCCGAACCAGCCGAACAGCTTCTGGCCGCCGTGCGCCAAGATCGTGCCGCCGATCACGACGCGCAGCAGCAAGAGTCCCGATGCCATTTCGTCTCCCTTCGGTCCCGGTACGGGTGTTGGAACGAAACTTGCGTGCTCAATTATTCCCGCGCAACCGCGACAACAAACGCCTGAGGCGCGAGGGCTTCGCCGTCCGCGCGAGCGCCGCCTCGCGGCGCGCCTGTTGCCTGACGAAGGCGCGATGGCGCTGTCCTCGCGTCGCGTACCTCGGTTTCCAGTAGACCGGGCTCATGCGAGGTAGTGGTGGTGGACCACCTTCGTGCAGGCGTCCTCGACGTAGTCGAGCCCGCCCGCCCGGGCGATCGTGCGCGCCTCCGCGGAGACGATCCCGAGCTGGAGCCAAAGCGCTTTCGCGCCGATCGCGACGGCCTCGCGTGCCAGCTCCGGCGCGTGCTCGGCGCGGCGGAAAACGTTGACGAGATCGACCGGCTCCTCGAGCTCCCGCAGGCTGGCGGCGCAGGGGAGGCCGAGCACGTGCTCGCAGTCCAGCGGGCGGACGGGGAGGACGCGGTAGCCCTGTTCGAGCAGGTAGCGCATTACCTCGTTACTCGCCCGCCACGGCTTCGGCGATGCGCCGACCAGCGCGATCGTTTTCGCCTGCCTCAAGATCTCCTGGGGCGCCAGCATCAGTCGACTTCCCGGAGCCAGGGGCGCATCAGCACGACCGCGATCATGCCTGCCGAGACGAGCGCGCCGCCGGCGATCAGCGGTCCCGGTGGTGCGACGCCGGCGAGCGCGCCCCAGAGCGCGAGCCCGATCGGCATCAGGCCGAAGCTGCCGAAGAAGTCGAGACTGACGACCCGTCCGAGCAGCCGTGCGGGCACGAGCTCCTGCAGCATCGTCTCCCAGACCGCGACGCCGAAGCCGACGCAGAGTCCGCGCAGGAGCGCGAGCCCGGCGGCGAGGGAGAAGGAAGGCGAGAGCGCAAGACCGGCGATCGCAATGCTGTTGACGACGAAGAGACCGTAGGTCAGCACCCCGCGCCGGTGTCGCGGTTGCAGCTGACCGAAGAGCAGCGTGCCGGCGAGCGTCCCCACCCCCACCATCGCGCTGAGCACACCGAACGCGCCGACACCCCGCCCGAAATGATCCCGGACCAGCTTGGGCAGGAGCACCTGAAGTGGCGCCATCTGCAGCATCAGGACGACGGCAAAGAGCGTGATCGTGACCCAGAGCCAAGGGATCTTCGCGACGTAGCGCGCTCCCTCCCGGATCTCGTGCAGCGTGCTCTCTCCCGTCGAGATCTCCAGCGCGCGCGGGCGCGCCACCACCATCAGCAAAGCCGAAAGCAGAAACGAGAGGGCGTCGATCGCGAAGACCCAGGACGAGCCGGCGCCGTGGTAGAGGAAGCCGGCGAGCGGGGGGCCGATCACGAATCCGCCCCAGCGGGCGACGCCCATCAGGCTGTTCGCCGAGGGCAGCAGCAGAGCGTCGACGACGAGGGGGATGATCCCTCCTACGGCCGGGTAGAAGAAGCCGTCGCCGAGGCCGACGAAGCCGGCGAGTACGACGAGAGCCGTCAGGCCGAGATGCCCGCTTGCGTCGAGACCCGCGAGCGTACCGACTGCCACGAAACGCCAGACGTCGGAGAGGATCATCAGCCGGCGCCGCTCGTAGCGGTCTGCGAGCGCGCCACCGAGAAGGAGCGTCGCCAGCAGGCCGGCGCCCTCGACCGCCAGGACGAGCCCCAGCTTGCCGGAGCCCGCGACCGTCGTCGTCTTCCAGCTGAGCGCGGTCACGAAGGCGGCGTCGCCGATGAGCGAGACCATCTGGCCGCTCCAAAGCAGACGGAAATTGCGATGACGGAGCGCCTGGAACGCGCGCGCATGGCCCGCGCGCTCTGGAGTCCCGGCCACGGCGCAAAGCTATCTTTCGCGCCCGGTGCGCCCCGGGCGTGCATGGGCTCCGCGCCTCGGGCGGGGGATAGAGATCCGCGGCGCGGCGATCGCCCGGCCGAGCGACACGTCCCAGCTCTGATATAGCGCCGCTCGTGTCATCCATGAAGGAGCGGGCCTCGTCAAGGTCACGGACTGCGGGGGGTAGCACGCCGCGGTTTGCGGGACGGCGGCGACGGTAGCGGAAGCGATCCAGTCATCCATTCGGCCGCGCGG
>DASUWJ010000085.1:0-13392 GCA_036378475.1 Gaiellaceae bacterium | reverse complement strand
CGAAGCACGACATCGCATCGCCGCCTGATGACATTACGAGTCCAACCAAGCTTCAAGGGTCACTAGGCGCTCTCGGCCGCAAGCTTCGGCGCTCGCGGCGACCTCTTCCTTCGAGCCTCCCTCGAACGAGTAATCACAACGAGGCGGCGCCGCTGCCGATTTCGTCCCCGTGGCCCACCTGTTCGCACTCAGCGCGCTGCTCCTGCAGCTGGCGACCCGTCCCTCCAGGCGCGGCCTGCCTCGCCGGCGCTTCGGCCCTCGGATCCGAGCGGCTCGCTCGTCGCCTCCGTGAAGCCGGGCCACGGCGTCGCCCTGCTCGCGGGGCCGAACGGGCGCCGGCTCGGCGTGCTCGGCCCGCGCACCCACTTCGGCTCGCCTCAGGTCCTGCCGGTCGTCCGTTCGCGCGGCGGCCGCTGGCTCGCCGTCGTCTCCTCCGCGCTGCCGAACGATCGCCTCGGCTGGCTCGACGCCGCCAGCCGCTCGCTCGCGTCTCACCGTGTCTCGCTGAGCCTCGAGGACGACCTCTCGCGCCGGCTCCTCCTCGTCCGAAGCCACGGGCGGGTCGTCCGCTCGCTCCGGATCGGCATCGGCCGCGAGGCGAATCCGACCCCGACCGGGCGCTTCTCGGTCACCGACAAGCTGAACGGGCCGGCCTACGCGCCGGGCTACGGCTGCTGCATCCTCGCGCTCTCGGGCCGAGAGCAGCACCCGCCAGCAGGCTGGAGCGGCGATCCCCGCCTGGCGATCCACGGCGGCTCGACCCCCGGCGCGGTCACCTCCGGCTCCTCCACGCCTCCACGCGCGATCTGCGCTACCTGATGCGTGTCGTGCCGCTCGGGGCCCAGATCGTCATTCACGCCTAGCGCGCGGGGGTCGGGCAGCAGACGAACGGTCGAGGCGGTCTGCCGGTCGGTCTAGACTCCATTCATGGAAGGCCTCGCCGAGCTGCACACGCACCTCGGCGGCTCGGTTTCCTCCGACATCCTCTGGAGCCTCGCCCACGAGCAGGGGATCGCGCTGCCGGTCAAGGACTACTGGGAGTTCGACCGGCTGGTGACGATTGCCGACCCGCGTGGGGTCGCCGATCTCGACGCGCTCGACGCGATCTACCACTGGACCGAGCTGATCCAGTCCAGCCCGCTCGCCGTCGAGCGCTCGGTCCACGCCGCGATTGGCGGCGCCTACCGCTCACAGGGGATCACGACGCTCGAGCTTCGCTTCAACCCGATGAAGCGCAATCGCGGCGGCGAGCAGGACCTCGACCACATCATCCTCGCCGCGATCCGCGGCCTCGACCGGGCCAGCCTCGAGTATCCGCTCGTCGACGCCGGCCTGATCCTGATGATGGACCGGACGTTCACGCGGGAGCTGAACGCGATCATCGTCGAGAAGGCGATCCGCTGGGCGCCCCGCGGGATCGTCGGGATCGACGTGGCGGGGCCGCGCCCGGACGGCGCGCGCTACCCCTACCGCGACCTGCAGCCGCTCGTCGAGGAAGCCCGCGAGGCGGGTCTCGGGATCACCATCCACGTCGGGGAGGAGGGCGGCGAGGCGGGGGTCGAGGAGACGGCTGAGGTGATCGAGACGCTCCGCCCCGACCGGATCGGGCACGGAATCCTCGCCGCCCGCGCTCCCGAGCTGATGGAGGCGCTCCGCGAGGCGGAGATCGTGCTCGAGATCTGCCCGACCTCCAACCTGCTGACGAAGGCGCTCGAGTCGGAGCAGGCGGTGCGGGACACCTTCCAGGCCTTCGTCGAGGCCGGGGTCCCGTTTACGATCGCGACCGACGGCCCGGAGATGATGCGCACGCACCTGCGCGACGAGTTCGAGCTCCTGGTCCGAATCGGCGCGCTCGAGCGCGAGCAGCTGCGCAGCGCCAACGAGCGGGGCCATGCGGCCTCGTTCGTCCGCAAGGAGCCCGTGCTGCCGGCCGCCTGATCCCGCCCGGCCCGCAACCGGAGGCCGCGGCGTCGAGTGCGGACCCCCTAGCGGTGCCGCCTCTTGGCCGGCGCGATCTTGATCACGGCGCTGATCGCGTTACTCGTGATCGCGGTCGTGCAGCTCGCGACGATCGTCGGCGTCGCGCAGGCCCGGGAGGTGGGCCCTCGCTCGACGAAGAAGTAGGTCGTCTTCGCCGGCAGCCGCCGAGTGAAGGCGTAGAGCCCGTGGCGCCGCGTGTTCGTGACCGAGACGGGCGAGAAGGCGAGGCCGCTCTTTTTCTTGACACCCGCGTAGAGGGTGAGGCTGATGCCACCCGGGGCGGCACCGGCGAGATTGAGCTTGCCGGCGAGCCGGAAGAAGCCGCTGCGGGCCGGCCGGCGCCTGGCCGAGATGCTGTAGGGCATGGGCACGATCCCCTGGGCCTCCGTCGTCGCGGCGGCATCAGGGGCGCCCGTCTTCGGGGTGAAGGGCGTGAACAGGGAGCGCCAGAGCTCCTCGCCCGCGGTAGCGCGGTTCTTGAAGACGCCGCTGATCGTGAAGGCGGCGTCCAGGAACTTGGCGCCTTTCGGCGCCCGTCCCGGCGTGCCCATCGGTACGTCCGGCGGCGCGAAGCAGATCTGGAGCTTCGCCGAGCCGAGCGCCGCCTCGGCTCCGGCCGTATGGTCGACGTAGACGGGGATGGGGTTGGCGGGCTGGCCGGGCAGAGCCGCGTTCAGCACCCAGACGGCCTCGTGCAGCCCGGGGGCGCAGAGGTTGGACACGTAGCTGGCGGGGTTGTCCGTCTTCAGCGGACCCGTGAGCGGGACCGAGTTCGTCGTCAGATCGAGCGGCTCGACGTGGGCGACCACACTGCCGATCGTCGTGCCAGGCGCCTGTCCGAGCGTCGTCGTGTAGCCGAGCCCGACGTAGATGATGATCTTCGCCGTCGGGTCGTCGGCCTTCTCCTGCGCGACGACGATCGTCACCGCGCCGGCGCCGCCCGGCCTGTAGGTCGCCTGGAAGATGCCCATCGAGGGCTGGTAGGACGCGGCTGCCAAGGCCACGGCGGCAAGTGCCGCCAAAACCGCGCACGCGAGGACTACCAGTCGGATCGAGCTGTTCATTGTCCCTTCCTTGGCGGTGGCGGCGGCGTTCGTGGACCTTCGTTCTCAGACGAGCGATCCCTCCCGAAGTTGGCGCCTCCGCCGGCCCCGAAACCGGCTCGGAAGTGACCGGCGCGAGCGCGCTGCCAGACCTCCGGCGAGCCCCGCCGCGCCCAGGCCCTGGCTCGACAAGGCGGGGCAGGGAGGCGCCGGGTGAATGGGGCCCGTGCTCGCGCGGGCGAGCTTCGCGGCCACCGCTTCTACAATCGGGCTATGGATCCGCGCCCGATTGGCGTCTTCGACTCGGGTACCGGCGGCCTGACCGTCCTGCACGAATGCTTGGTGACGATGCCGAGCGAGGATTTCGTCTACCTCGGCGACCACGCGCGCCTGCCGTATGGCCCCCGCCCGCTCGCTGAGATTCGCACCTTCGCACTCGAGATCGGGCGCTTCCTGCAGGCGGGGGACGTGAAGCTCGTGCTCGTCGCCTGCAACGCCGCCACCTCGGCCGCGCTGCCGCAGCTCCAGGCGGAGCTTGCGGTGCCGGTCGTCGGCGTGATCCAGCCTGAGGCCCACGCGGCCGTGCAGGCGACCCGCAATCGCCGCCTCGGTCTCTTGGCCACCCAGGCGACCGTCGATTCCGGCCGCTACGCCGAGTTCGTCGCGGCCCTCGATGCGGGCGCCGAGCTCGTCGCGCTGCCCTGCCCCAGGCTCGTGCCGCTGATCGAAGGCGACGATCCTTTCGGGGCCGAGACGACGGAGGCGGTCCGCGCCTACGCGGCACCGCTGCAGCAGGCCGGCGTGGACACGGTGATTCTCGGTTGCACCCACTACCCGTTGATCCGGCCGGTCTTCCAGCGCGTCTTCGGCCGCGGGGTGACGCTCGTCTTCTCCGCCGAGGAGACCGCGCGCGAGGTGGCCGAGACGCTTGCCCGCAAGGGGATCGAGAACGAGCACGGCCGGGAAGGGGCCTACCGCTTCCTGACGACCGGCGATCCGGAGGCCTTCCGCGGGCTCGGCCAGCGCTTCCTGCAGCTGCCGATCGCGGAGGTCGGGCACGTCGAGCTCGAAAAGCTGAGGCGCGCCGCGTGAGCCGACTCGATGGCCGCCGGCCGGATCAGCTGCGGCCTCTCGTCCTGGAGCCGAACTGGCTCGAGCAGCCGCACGGCTCGGTGCTGTTCTCGCAGGGGAAGACGAAGCTGCTCTGCACGGCCTCGATCGAAGACGGCGTCCCGCGCTGGCTGCTCGGGCGCGGGCGTGGCTGGCTGACGGCCGAGTACTCGCTGCTGCCGGCCTCGACCGGCGAGCGCAGCCAGCGCGAGGCCTCCCGGGGCCGGCAGGGCGGCCGCACGGTCGAGATCCAGCGCCTGATCGGCCGCTCGCTGCGCTCGGTGACCGACTTCGAGGCGCTCGGCGAGCGGACGCTCTGGCTCGACTGCGACGTTCTGCAGGCCGACGGCGGCACGCGCTGCGCGGCGATCTGCGGCGCCTACGTCGCCGCGCGGCTGGCGCTCGAGCGCTTCGGGCTCTCGAAGGCGCTCAGGGACTCGGTCGCGGCGGTGTCGGTCGGGGTCGTCGCCGGCGAGGCGCTGCTCGACCTCGACTACGCGGAGGACTCGAGCGCCGAGGTCGACATGAACGTTGTCCTGACCGGCGACCGCCGCCTCGTCGAGGTGCAGGCGACCGCCGAGCAGGAGCCGTTCACGCGCGAGCGGCTGGACGCGCTGCTCGAACTGGCTGCGCTCGGGATCGAGGAGCTCGCGGCGGCCCAGGAGGACGCCGTCGGTGCTGCTCGCGTCTAGCATCCCCTCGCTCTCCTGGGAGGAAGTGCTCGCGCGCGTTGCCCTGGCCGCCGTGCTCGGAGGGATCCTCGGCCTGGAGCGTGAGCTTCGCGAGCGGGAGGCGGGCCTGCGAACCCACCTCTTGGTCTCGGTCGGCTCGGCGCTCTTCACGATCGTCTCCGCCTACGGGTTCCGCGAGTTCCTGACCTCGAACGCGAGCGTGGTGCGGGCGGATCCAACGCGGATCGCGGCGCAGATCGTGACCGGGATCGGCTTCCTGGGCGCGGGCGCGATCATCCGCCAGGGCTTGTCGATCCGTGGCCTGACGACCGCGGCGACCCTCTGGGTGGTCGCCGCGATCGGAATCGCCGCCGGGGCGGGCTACTACTCCGCTGCCGCGATCACGACGGCGGTCGCGCTCGTCGCCCTGTGGCCGCTTCGCACGGTCGCCTACCGGATCGTGCGCCGCTTCCGGGGCGAGAGCGGCCTCCTGCTCGTCCAGCTGACGGCCGGCCAGAGCCCGGGCGCGGTGATCGACGCGATCGAGGGCTTGAACGTGAGGATCGAGAGCCTCGAGATCAGCCAGGAGGGCGACCGCCGCAACCTCGAGCTCGTGCTCGAGCTACGCCGGCGCGAACTGGCGCGCGAGCTCGTGACGAGGCTTGCCGACGTCGAGCATGTGCTCGAGGTACGGTGGGTGGACTGAGCGTCAAGCTCGCCTCGCGAAACGAGCACAAGCTGCGCGAGCTCGCCGAGCTGCTTCAGGGCTGGCAGCTCGAGCCGCTCGAGGTGGCCTCGTATCCGCCCGAGACCGCCGCGACCTACTACGGGAACGCGCGCGCCAAGGCCGAGCACGGCCGGGCATTCGCGGGCGAGGCGCCTGTGCTCGGGGAGGATTCCGGGATCGAGGTCGAGGGGCTCGGCGGCCGCCCGGGGGTCGTGTCGGCCCGCTTCGGCGGCGCCGACTCGGTGGGGAACCTGCTCGCCGAGCTCGAGAAAGTGGCGGGGCCCGGGCGCCGGGCCCGCTACGTCTGCGAGCTCGTCTATCTGGGGCCGGGGGGAGACGAGCTTCGCGGCACCGGAATCCTGGAGGGAAGGATCGCCGAGGAGCCGAGCGGCAGCGAGGGCTTCGGCTACGACCCGATCTTCGTCCCGGCTGGCGAAGAGCGAACGGTGGCGGAACTCGGCAACGGCTGGAAGCGCGAGCACTCGCACCGCGCTCGCGCCGCGCGGGAGGTCCTCCGCGCGCTGGCGGAGCGGCGGTAGGCCTCAGGCGAGACCCGGCGCCTCCCGGAGCCCCGCTTGCCTCCGGGCTCTCCGGCAGGAGTTCACCTCGGCCCCGAAGACGATCGAGTTCGCCATCACGTAGAGCCAGACGAGCAGGAGCGCCGGTCCGCCGAAGGCCTGCAGCGCGATCGAGATCTTCGCGAGCCGGACGTAGAGCGGCAGGATCTGGAAGGAGGCCTCGAGCAGGACCGCCGCGATCGCCGCCCCGGGCAGGACGTCGCGAAAGCCCTGTTTGACGTTCGTGAGCAGGTAGTAGACGGCCGCCAGGAACACGAACACGGCGCTGAAGGAGACGAGCACAGAGAGCCCGTAGGCAAGAATGCCGTTTCGGACGAAGCCGGGCGCGTAGCGCCGCAGGACATCGAAGCCGATCGAGCCGGCGAGCAGCCCGACGAAGAGCGTCACGAGCAGCATCGCCATCAGCAAGACCGCCAGCCCTTTGCCGCGGAGGAAGGAGCGGTTCGGACGGCCGTAGACGATGTTGAACGCCGACTCGAGCACGCTGAAGAGCGAGAGCGACGTCCAGATCAGGGCGACGCCGCCGATGATCCCGAGCGTCGCCGCGTTCCGCTGCACGGTCCGGACCGCTGCCACGATCGCGGCGACGGAGGTGCCCGGAAAGACGCGCTTCAGCTCGCGCACGAGGTAGCTCGACTCCTCCGCCCGCCCGCCGAGGCCGAGGAGCGAGAGGGAGAGGAACGTCAGCGGCACGAACGAGAGCAGCGCGAAGTAGGCGATCATCGCCGCGAGATGAGGTCCGCGATCGCGGAAAAACTTCGCCAGCGGCCCATGCACGACCCCCGCAGTATCACCGTGTTAGCGTGAGGCTATGGACGCCCAGGCGGCACTCGGACGGCTGCAGGACATCTCCTCCCAGCTGCGCTCGGCGGTCATCTTCGAGCGGGGCGGCAAGGTGCTCGGCTCCACCCTCGCCGAGGAGGAGCGGGCGGAACAGGTCGCCACGGAGGCGGCGGCGCTCCTTGCCGAGGCCGAGTCGCGGCGGCGCGAGGAGGGGAGCGGGGAGTTCGCCCAGCTCGAGGTCGCCCTGCGGGGCGGGAGCGTCTTCGTCGTCTCGCACGGCGAGCTCTTGATCGCCGCGACGACCCCGCCGGAGCCGACGGTCGGCCTGGTCTTCTACGACCTGAAGAGCTGCCTGCGCGAGCTCGAGGCGGCGGAGCCGAAACGCAAGCCGCGGGCGGCCGAACGGCAAAAACCCGCGGCGAGGAAGCCCGCCGCGAGCGAGAAGAAGACCGATGCGAAGCCGTAACCTCCTGACCGGCGTCTTCCTCGGCGCCGGCTCGGTCGTCGGCACGCTGCTCTTTCGCCGCCGGCTCGCCCGCAGGCGCGAGCGGGTCGACATCTACCGTGGCGACGGCTCGATGGTCTCGCTGGCCACGCCCGAAGAGGCGGAGCCGCTGCTTCGCCGGGCACGCCGGATTCTCGAGCTTGCAGCATGAGCTGACAGAGGCCGAGCTCGCGGCCTCGCTGCGCGAGCACGCCTACCTCGAGGGCGACTTCCTCCTGCGCTCCGGCAGGCGCTCGCGCTACTACCTCGACAAGTACCGCTTCGAGACGCGGCCCGAGCTGCTCGGACCCCTGGGGCTGAAACTCGCCAGGCTCGTGGCCGAGCACGAGCCTGCGGCCACCCGTCTGGCGGGCCCCGAACTCGGGGCCGTGCCGCTGGCCGCGGCCGCCTCGCTCGCCTCCGGGCTGCCGTTTCTGATCGTCCGCAAGCAGGCGAAGGCCTACGGGACCGCGAACCGGCTCGAGGGGGCTTTCGAGCCGGGGGAGAGCGTCTGCCTGGTCGAGGACGTCGTCACCTCCGGCGGCGCCGCCGTCTCGGCCGTGGAGGCCCTTCGCGGGGCGGGGCTCAACTGCCGGACGGCGATCTGCGTCGTCGATCGCGAGGAGGGCGGCGCGGGCGCCCTCGCCGCGCTCGCGGTTTCGCTCTGGCCTCTCTTCCGGGCCTCCGAGCTTCTGAGCAGCGAAAAACCCCCGGAAAAACGGGATGGTTGAGCCAAATCGCCTACCCTGGTAGGGTCCCGCGCGGTCCCAGCCTGTCAAGCGGAGGAGAGGAGAGCACGTGACCAAGCAGGAGTTCGTTGACCGGGTAGCGTCGCGCAGCGGCCTGGGCCGCCGCGAGGCTGGCGAAGCGGTGGACGCCGTGATCGACGCGATCACCGAGGCGCTGAAGAACCGGGAAGAGGTCGCCTTCACCGGCTTCGGCAAGTTCTCCACCCAGCACAGGGCGGCACGCCAGGGCGTGAATCCGCGCAATCCCAGCCAGAAGGTGCAGATCCCGGCCGCGTGGGTGCCGAAGTTCTCGGCCGGAAGCTCCCTCAAGCAGGCCGTGCGCGGCGGCAGCGACGGCGGGGGCATGTAGGGACGAGGCCTTTCCTCCGCGCTTTCCGAGGGCCGTGTTCGCGCGGCCCTCGCGCTCTTTGCGGCGACCGCGGCCGAGGCTAGGCTTGAGCCGATGTTGGAGACGGCCTCGGCGACGATCACCTTCGGCGACCGGGTCGCCGAGGCGGTAGAGCGCAAGCGCTCGCAGCTCGTCGTCGGCCTCGATCCACGCCTCGACCTGCTGCCGGTCGAGCTCCGCGGCGACGCGCATGTCGCCCGGAGCGCGGCGGCCGACGCGGTCGCGCGCTTCTGCTGCGGGATCATCGACGCCGTCGCGCCGCACGCGGTCGCGGTCAAGCCACAGCTCGCGTTCTTCGAGGTGCTCGGCGCCGACGGGCTGCGGGCCCTCGAACGGGCCTGCGCCTATGCGCGCTCGGCCGGACTGCTCGTCCTGGCCGACGGCAAGCGCGGCGACATCGGCTCGACCGCGCGCGCCTACGCGAGCGCCTACCTGGAGGGAGAGCCCCCGCTGGCC
Source organism: Gaiellaceae bacterium (assembly GCA_036378475.1). Classification (GTDB taxonomy): domain Bacteria; phylum Actinomycetota; class Thermoleophilia; order Gaiellales; family Gaiellaceae; genus 13-2-20CM-68-14. Next base: position 4,423 of record DASUWJ010000085.1, on the reverse strand, counting down.
GATGCGATCACGGTCAACCCGTATCTCGGCCGCGACTCACTCGACCCCTTCTTCGGCGCCTCGCGCCGAAACGGCGGCGGCGTCTTCTGCCTCGTCAAGAGCTCGAACGAGGGCGGTGGCGACGTGCAGGACGTCAGGCTGAGCGACGGCAGCCCGCTCTGGCAGCACGTCGCGAAGCTCGTGGCCGAGTGGGGAGAGGAACTCGTCGGCGAGCACGGACTCTCGAGCATCGGCGCCGTCGTGGGAGCGACCCAGTCGCGCTCGATCGGCGAGGCGCGGCGCCTGCTGCCCCGCTCGATCTTGCTCCTGCCGGGCGTCGGCGCGCAGGGGGCCTCACCGGGTGACCTCGCCCGGGCGTTCACGAGCGGGCCCGCGAGCGCGCTCGTCGCGGCCGCGCGCAGCATCACCTACGGCTTTCGCACGAGCGGCGAGGACTGGCGCACCGGCGCGGCCCACGAGGCCGCCCGGCTGAAGAGCGAGATCTGGGCCGTCTCCGGCTGGTAGCACGCCGCCGGGCCTCGCTAGGGTGTCCGGGCGTGAAGCGCCGGTTGCCCGCTCTCGCTGCTGACCTTCGAGCCCCCGCGCCGCTCGCCGCCGGCCGGGTGTGGGTGCTGCCCGCCCGCGCTGCCGACAGGCGGCAGGCGCCCTCGCGGCGGGCGGGCCGGCTCCGGAGCGCCGCGTGATCGTCACCGTGACCCTGAACGCCGCGGTCGACCGGACGCTGACGGTGCCGAACTTCCGGCGCGGGCAGCGCCACCGCGCCAGCCAGGGCCTGACGCTCGCGGGCGGGAAGGGGATCAACGTCGCGCGCGCGCTCAAGCACCTCGGCGTCCCGGTCGTCGCGACCGGGCTCGCGGGGGGGCGGACCGGGACGCGGATCGTGGAGGAGCTGACCGCCGAGGCGATCCTGAACGACTTCGTGCGGATCGAGGACGACTCGCGCACCTCGACCGCCGTCGTCGATCCGACCGCGCCGAGCTACACGGAGATCAACGAGTGGGGCCCGGCAGTGCGGCCGGAGGAGCTCGAGATGCTGCTCGAGAAGCTGAACTACCTCGCCCAGGGCGCCGACGCCGTCGTCTTCGCCGGCTCTCTGCCGCGCGATGTCGACGACGGCTTCTACGGCGAGGCGATCCGCGAGCTCAACCGACGCGGCGTGCAGACGGTGCTCGACTCGGAGGGACAGCCGCTCGTCCACGGCGTCCAGTCGGAGCCGTTCCTCGTCTCGCCGAATCAGGGCGAGGCGGAGGGACTCGTCGGCCAGGAGTTCAACGAGGACGACGACTTCATCCTCGGTCTGGAGGCGATCGCCGAGCGCGGCGCGAAGAACGTCCTGATCACGCAGGAGACGGTCTGCTTCGCGCTCCTGCGCGAAGAGCGCGACAGCCGGCGCTACCGGGCCCGGGCGCCGCGGATCGAGGCGGTGTCGGCGGTCGGCTCCGGCGACGTCTTGCTAGCGGCCTTCCTGGCGGCGAGGCTCGAGGGCAAGCCGGCCGAGGAGTCGCTACGCGCGGCGGTCGCGACCGGCGCGGCCTCCACGCTCGAGGTCGGCGCGGGCAGGTTCGACCCGCGGGAGGTGGGCCGCCTGGCGAGCGCCGTCCAGGTGAGCGAGCTGGAGCCGGTCGCCGCCGAGCGCTAGGCTTGCGGCTTGCGCCGCCGCTTTTGCCTGCTCAGCGCGCTCGTCCTCGCCACCGCGGCACCCGCGGGAGCGTCCTCCTTCGTGCGCGGGATCGACGTCTCCCACTGGAAGGCGAACATCGACTGGACGCTCGTCCGCGTCGGCGGCTACCGCTTCGCGTTCGCCGAGGCGACGAACGGCTTCGACTCCGACTGGACGTACGACACGAATCGGGCCGGGGCCGCGGCGGCGGGGATCGTCTTCGGCGCCTTCCACTTCGCCCACCCGAGCGGCACGACCCCGCAGGAGGCGGTCGCCGACGCCGTCGCGCAGGCTGACTTCTTCGTCTCCGTGGCCCAGCCGCAGACCGGCGACCTGGCGCCGGTGCTCGACCTCGAGCGGACGGACGGGCTCTCGCCCGCCCTGCTGCGAACGTGGACTGCTGCCTGGCTGGACGAGGTCTGGCAGCAGACCGGCGCCCGGCCGACGATCTACGCCTCGCCGAACTTCTGGCGCCACGCGATGCGCAACTCGAGCATCTTCGCCTCGACCGGCTCGCGCCTGTGGGTCGCCCACTGGCGCGTCCGCAGGCCGCGTGTGCCGGCCGCCGACTGGGGTGCGACGGGCTGGTCGTTCTGGCAGTGGACGGATTGCAGCCACGTGCCCGGGATCCGCGGCTGCGTTGACGGCGACCGCTTCAACGGGGGCCGGATCGGCGGCGCCGTGCTGGCGCCGCCGCCCGCCCCCGGCGAGCCGCCGACGATTCTCGGCGTGCCGCAGAGCGGCCAGACGCTGACCGCGACCCCCGGCACCTGGACGGCGACGCCTGCGGCGACGCTCGCCTACCAGTGGCAGCGCTGCACGGACACGACCGCGCAGGACTGCACTCCGATCCCGAACGCCACCTCGTCGACCTACACGGTGGAGCCCGCCGACGTCGGCCAGACGCTCCAAGTCGTCGTCGCTGCGACGAGCCGGGCCAGGACCGCCTGGGCGCCCTCGAGCGCCGTGCCCGTGAACGCCTAGCCCCGCCTGATCCGTCGCCCGTCGCTGCTACGATCGACTGCCAGTTGAGAGTTCGCGGCACGCAGTGCTTCCAGAGACCCAGGCGACCTGCAGGCGCCTGGGTTTCGTGCATTCAGAGGGCGCGCACGTGAGTGTCGAGCTGACGCCCGCGGCGCTCGAGCGGCTCGTCGCGCTCGAGTCGAAGTTCGCGCAGGAGGGACTGACCTTCGACGACGTTTTGCTCGTGCCGGCCGAGTCGGCGGTGCTGCCGAACGGGGTCTCGACGGCGAGCCGTCTGACCCGAACGATCGGCCTCCAGATCCCGATCGTCTCGGCGGCGATGGACACGGTCACCGAGGCGCGGCTCGCGATCGCGCTCGCGCGCGAGGGCGGGATCGGGATCCTGCACCGAAATCTCTCGATCGACGAGCAGGTGGCAGAGGTCGACAAGGTCAAGCGCTCGGAGTCGGGCATGATCGTCGAGCCGGTGACGCTCGCCCCCGGGGCGCCGGTCGCCTCGGCGCTCGAGCTGATGGCCAGGTACCACATCTCCGGCGTGCCGGTCACCGACGAGGACGGCGTCTTGGTTGGGATCCTGACCAACCGCGATCTGCGCTTCCGGGAGGAGGAGTCATCCCAGCCGGTCTCCGCGCTGATGACCGACCGCGACCTCGTTACGGCTCCGGTCGGAACGACACTCGCCGAGGCGCGCGAGATCCTGCACCGGCACAAGATCGAGAAGCTGCCGGTCGTCGACGCAGACGGCCGCCTGCGGGGCCTGATCACCGTCAAGGACATCCGCAAGCAGATCGAGTTTCCGCTCGCGACGAAGGACGACCGGGGGCGCCTGCGCGTCGGGGCGGCGGTGGGGGTGGGGCCGGACGCCGGCGAGCGGGCGGCCGCGCTCGCTGCGGCGGGTGCGGACGTGCTCGTCGTCGACACCGCCCACGGCCACTCGCGCAACGTCGCCGAGATGGTCCGCCGGCTGAAGCGCGACTGGGGCGGCGAGGTGATCGCCGGCAACATCGCGACCGCCGAGGCGACCGAGGCGCTGATCGAGGCCGGTGCGGATGCGGTCAAGGTCGGGATCGGCCCGGGCGCGATCTGCACCACCCGCGTCGTCGCGGGGGTCGGCGTGCCGCAGGTGACCGCCATTTACGACTGCGCCCGGGCGGCCGCGCCGCACGGGGTGCCGGTGATCGGCGACGGCGGCCTCGGCTCCTCGGGAGACGTGGCGAAGGCGCTCGCGGCAGGGGCGGACACGGTGATGACGGGCGGGCTTCTGGCCGGGACCGACGAGGCCCCGGGCGAGGTGATCCTGGCCGGGGGGGAGCGGTTCAAGCAGTACCGCGGCATGGGCTCGCTCGCCGCGATGAAGGCCCGCGGCTACTCAAAGGACCGCTACTTCCAGGGCGACGTCGAGGACGTCGACAAGCTCGTCCCCGAGGGCGTCGAGGGCCGCGTCCCCTACAAGGGGCCGGTCGCGAACGTGCTGCACCAGCTCGTCGGCGGGCTGCGCCAGGCGATGGGCTACTGCGGCGCGGCGACGATCGAGGAGCTGAAGGGCGCCCGCTTCGTCCGCATCACGGGCGCCGGTCTCCGCGAGAGCCACCCGCACGGGATGACGACGATCGCCGATTCGCCGAACTACCCGCGCGGCTAGTGGCCCTTGAAGCTTGGTTGGACTCGTAATGTCATCAGGCGGCGATGCGATGTCGTGCTTCGGCGGCGGCGATCCGGCGGTCGCGATGGTCGCTGTTTCGGTAGCGGACGTGGTGGGCGAGCGCGTATGCGAAGGCG
>DASUWJ010000084.1:0-5800 GCA_036378475.1 Gaiellaceae bacterium | reverse complement strand
AGGCCCACGTACGTCATCGTTGTGGTCACGGCCGGACCCTCCTTCCGTTACCTGGGGTCAGCCGGAGCCAGTCTCCGGCCAGACAAACCCCCGATCTGTAACCGGAGGATCCGGCCTTTTCCTCGCTCGCGGCTACTCAGCCGCCATAGGGTCTAGGCCTGCTCGAGCACCTTCTTCAGCCGCTTCAGGTCGGCGGCGATCGTGCGCTTGACCGCGCGCGAGAGGACCGGGCCGACCAGGCGGTAGAAGCCGGTGGCATCGCCCCGGGCGTGGATCCGAACCAGCGTCCCCTCGCCCGCGTCGGCGAACTCGTAGACGACGCTCATCGGGAAGGGGCCGTCCACCGCTTTCATCTCGAGCCGGCTGTCGGGCTCGAGCGCCGCGACTTCGTTCACGTACTCGATCGTCCGGCCACGGAAGTTCGCGACGCGCTCGACCCGTGAGCCGACGCGAAGCGGTGGCTCGCTTAGCAGGCGGACATCACTCAACGCCTTGATCCACGTGGGATCGTTTCGCCAGTCGGTCACGTAGGCGGCCACCTCGGCCCGCGGCCGCCCAATCCGCTGCTCGACCTGGACGTCAGTCGCCACGCCGACAAGGGTACGGACTCTCACTCGCAGGAGCGGGCGCGGCGCCTGCGCCGAGTGGCCGGCGGAGCGCTCCGCGGGGGTGTTCCCCCGCCAAGGGGAGTGGCCGCCGGCAGGCCGGCTGGCAACGCGGACCCCGATTTCAGCACCGGGGCGGCCTCGACCACGCTGCTGTCGTCCTGGATAGCTGCATATGCTTTACGCATGAGCGAGAAACGCGTCGTGATCGCAGGTGCCGCCGGCCGCGACTTCCACAACTTCAACCTCGTCTACCGAGGGCGGCAGGAGTACGAGGTGGTTGCCTTCACGGCGACGCAGATCCCGAACATCGAGGGGCGGGTCTACCCCGCCTCCCTCGCCGGCGAGCTCTACCCGCACGGAATTCCGATCGTGGCCGAGGCGGAGCTTGAGGCCGTGGTCGGCGCCCACGAGGCCGACGAGGTCGTCTTCTCGTACTCGGACGTGACCCACGAGCACGTCATGCATCTCGGCTCTCGCGCACTCGCCGCAGGTGCGTCCTTTCGCTTGCTCTCGCCGCGCGAAACGATGCTCACCTCCTCGAAGCCGGTCGTCGCCGTCTGTGCCGTTCGCACGGGCTCGGGGAAGAGCCAAACGACGCGCTACATCGCCGGCCTCCTGCGCCAAGCGGGCCGGCGCGTCGCCGTGCTGCGCCATCCGATGCCCTACGGCGACCTGACCAAGCAGGCGGTCCAGCGGTTCGCCAGCTACGAGGATCTCGACGCCGCCGACTGCACGATCGAAGAGCGCGAGGAGTACGAGCCGCACCTGAACGAGGGCAACCTCGTCTTCGCCGGCATCGACTACGCGGCGATCCTGGACGCCGCCGAGCAAGAGGCGGACGTGATCCTCTGGGACGGCGGCAACAACGACACCCCCTTCATCAAGCCGAATCTGCACCTGGTCGTCGTCGATCCCCACCGCCCCGGACACGAGCTCCGCTACCACCCTGGGGAGACCAATCTCCGCCTGGCCGACGTCTGCGTCGTCAACAAGGTCGATTCCGCTCCGCCGGCAGGCGTCGAGGCGGTGCTCGCCTCGATCCGGGAGGCGAATCCCGGCGCGCGCATCGTCCGCGCGGCCTCGCCGTTCCAGATCGAAGGCGACGCGGAGGAGATTGCGGGCAAGCGCGTGCTCGCGATCGAGGACGGACCTACGCTCACCCACGGCGAGATGACCTACGGCGCGGCCGTGCTGGCGGCGAAGCAGAACGGTGCCGCGTCGCTCGTCGATCCGCGGCCCTTCGCGGTCGGCTCGATCGCCAGGACCTACGAGGAGTATCCCAACGTCGGCAGCCTCCTGCCCGCGATGGGCTACGGCCGCGAGCAGATGGAGGAGCTGCGGGAGACGATTTCGCGCTCCGACGCCGAGCTCGTCCTGATCGGCACCCCGATCGACCTGCGGCGCCTGATCGAGCTCGACAAGCCGGCGCTCCGGGTCACCTACCGCCTGCAGGAGCTCGAGGAGCCCGGACTGGCCGAGATCCTGCAGGAGCGCGGGATCATCGAGACCGCGCTCGTGTAGTGACAACGATCGTCGCGCTGGGCGGTAACGCCCTGATGCGGCCCGGCGAGCGCGGCACCGCAGCCGAGCAGCGCGCCAACCTGCGCGAGACCTGCGCGGCCCTGCGGCCGCTGCTCGAGGCCGGCGGCGATCTCGTGATCACGCACGGGAACGGCCCGCAGGTCGGCAACGAGCTCGTGCGGCAGGAGCGCGCGGCCGACGAGGTGCCCCCCCTGCCGCTCTACCTGGCCGTCGCGCAGACCCAGGCCGAGATCGGGGCGCTGATCGAGTCCGAGCTCCAGGCGGTCGCCGGGAGGCCCGTCGCCTGCCTGCTGACGCATGTACGGGTGGCGGGCGACGACCCGGCCTTCGCCGAACCGACAAAGCCGGTCGGCCCCTTCTACTCGCAGGAGCAGGCAGGCGCGCTCAAGCGCGAGCGCGGCTGGGCCGTCAGGGAAGACGCCGGCCGCGGCTGGCGTCGGGTCGTGCCCTCTCCCGAGCCGCTCGAGGTGGTCGAGCTGGAGGCGATTCGGGCCCTGCTCGCGGCCGGCACGATCGCGATCGCCTGCGGCGGCGGCGGCATTCCGGTTGCCTCCAAAAATGGCTCGCTCGCCGGGCTTGACGCCGTGATCGACAAAGACCGCGCGTCGTCTCTCTTGGCGATCGAGCTCGGCGCCTCCCGGCTCCTGATCCTGACCGACGTCGATGCCGTCTACCGCGGCTGGGGCAGTGACTCGCCCGAGCAGCTGTCCGAGCTGAGCACGGCGGAGGGCGAGGCCCTCCTCGGCGAGCTGGCGGCGGGCTCGATCGGCCCCAAGGTCGAGGCGGCCGTCGCCTTCGTCCGGGCGACCGGAAACGAGGCCCTGATCGCCTCCGCACAGGCGCTCGGCCCGGCCCTCGCCGGCGCCTCCGGGACCCGGATCGGGCCCTAGCGACGGCTTCCCCGGAGGGTCGCTCGCTCAGGCTGCGAGGCCCTGGGAAAAGACAGCAGGCGCTCCGAGGAACGCCTGCTGCGGGTCGGCGCTCGCGTAGCGCTAGGACTTCTTCGCCGAGCCCTCGATCGTCTTTGTCCCGATCTCGATCCGGCGCGGCTTCGGCTGTTCCGGCTTGCGGACATGCAGCTCGAGCACGCCGTCGTTGTAGTCGGCCCTGATCGACTCTTCGCTCACACCCTGGGGCAGGGCGATCGTGCGCGAGAAACTGCCGAAGCGGCGCTCGAAGCGATAGAAGCGCTCCTCCGAGGTCTCCTTCGTCCGTTCGCGCTCGCCGGAGAGGATCAGCGCGCCGTCCTCGAACTCGACCGAGATCTTGTCCTCGGGGATGCCGGGAAGGTCGAACGCGTACACGAGCTCGTCCTCGGTCTCCCAGACATCGACGGGCGGCACCCACGTTTGCGTCTGGGTCTCCCCGTTGGCGCCGGCGAAGCTGTTGAGAAGCCGGCTCATCTCATTCTGGAGCGTCGCGATCTCGCGAAACGGCTCCCAGCGGACCAGAGTGGCCATCACGAGTACCTCCTTTCGAACAGGATTACGTATGACTTAAGCGAGAGTATAAAACCTGAGTGTCAGCTTGTCAAGTTTCCGATCGAGTACGATCGGCCGCATGGTTGCGGTGCTCGAGGAGCTAAAAGGGCGGCACTTCACCCGGGTCGGCGACTGGTCCGGAGCCGAGCTGAGGCGGGTGCTCGAACTTGCCACGGAACTGAAGGAGCTGCAGCGAGCGCGTCAGGAGCACCGGCTCCTCCCCGGCCGGACGCTCGGGATGATCTTCCAGAAGCCCTCGACCCGCACCCGCGTCTCCTTCGAGGTCGGGATCGCGCAGCTCGGCGGCACCGGCCTCTACCTCTCCGCCGGCGACCTGCAATTGGGCCGCGGCGAGACGCTCAAGGACACGGCGACCGTCCTCTCGCGTTACCTCGATGGGATCATGATCCGGACGTTTGCCCAGGAGGACGTCGAGGAGCTCGCCGCTCACGCGACGATCCCGGTGATCAACGGCCTCACCGACAGCTCGCACCCCTGCCAGGCGCTCGCCGATGTGCTGACGATCCGGGAGCGATTCGGGCGGCTCGAAGGCGTCACCGTCGCCTACTTCGGAGACGGAAACAACGTCTGCGCCTCGCTGATGGTCGCCTGCGCCAAGCTCGGCAGCAACTTCCGGGCGGCGACCCCGCCGGGCTACGAGCCGGATCCGCGGGCGGTCGAGCTCGCCCAGGCCGAAGCGGCGAGAAGCGGCGCGACGCTCGAGCTGCTCGTGGATCCCGGGCAGGCTGCACGCGGCGCCGACGTCCTCTACACGGATGTCTGGACCAGCATGGGGCAGGAGGAAGAGCGCCAGCGGCGCCTGCGCGACCTCGGGGGCTACGGAATCGACGAGGAGCTCCTCCGGCTCGCCGGCGAGCGGGCGGTCGTCCTGCACTGCCTGCCGGCGCACTACGGCGAGGAGATCAGCGAGCAGGTGCTGTACGGGCCCCACTCGGCCGTCTGGGACCAGGCCGAGAACCGGCTGCATGCCCAAAAGGCCCTGCTGGCGCTCGTGATCAGGTAGCCCCGGCGCGTGCTCCCGCTCAAGGACAACGTCCCCACCCGGAGCTTCCCCGTCGTCACGATCGGCCTGATCGTCGCGAACTCGCTCGTCTGGCTGTGGGAATGGCGGACGGGCGTCGAGAAGGAGGTGATCCGCTGGGGCTACTACCCCTGCGAGGTGAAGGGCCCGTGTGTGGGGATCGCCAGCCACCACCACCAGCTCGTCGAGACGGTCTTCAGCTCGATGTTCATGCACGCGGGCTGGATCCACATCCTCGGCAACATGCTCTTCCTCTGGATCTTCGGCAACAACATCGAGGACTCGCTCGGCCGGGTGCGGTTCCTGCTCTGGTATCTCGCCGGCGGGATCGCGGCCCTGGCCCTGCAGACCTTCGTCACGCTCCGGTTCGCCTCCAGCCTCGACGCGAGCATCCCGAACATCGGCGCGAGCGGGGCGATCGCCGCCGTGCTCGGGGCCTACTTCCTGCTCCTGCCGACCGCGAGGGTCCTGACGGCGGTCTTTCTCGGCTTCTTCTTCTTCTTCGTCGAGCTGCCGGCGCTGCTCTTCCTGGGGGTGTGGATCGGCCTGCAGCTGCTCGCGGGAGGCACAGGCCTCCTGTCTCCGCAAAGCGGCGGCGGGACAGCGTTCTTCGCCCACATCGGCGGCTTCGCGTTTGGCCTTCTGACCGTGTATCCGCTCGCCAAGCGGCGACCCTTACGACCCTCGTGGTGAGCGAGTTCGAGCTCTCGGTGCGGCGGGCCCGCGAGGAGCTGCCGCCGGAGCTCGCGGCGAAGCTCGAGAAACCCGCCGTCGTGATCGAGGATGAGTCTCCCGGTAACCCGTACTTGCTGGGCCTGTTCGAGAGCACGCCTTCCCCGTCCCGCAAGCTCACGATCGACCGCCGCCCGCACGAGCGGAGCTACGGCCACGATCCGGAGGAGCTCGAACGCGAGATCAGGATTACCGTCCTGCACGAGGTCGCCCACTTCCTCGGCTTCGACGAGCCGCGGCTGGCCGAGCTCGGGTACTAGAGGCTTGATGTGGGTTCCCTGCTCATGAGCAGGGGCCCCGTTGGTAGACGAAGAAAGGGTCTCCAGCCCTGCCCCCTCGTGATTGGAGCACGAGATGACAGCTTCGCTGGAGACCCTTGTTGTCGCAGCGTACGT
>DASUWJ010000083.1:0-6760 GCA_036378475.1 Gaiellaceae bacterium | reverse complement strand
GGTCGGCACCCACGCTGCCGGCCGCGACGTCGTCGTCACGCCGATGCAGGGCACCGTCCTGGCCGTGGAGGTGGCGGAGGGTGACCAGGTCTCGGCGGGGCAGGTGATCTGCATCGTGGAGGCGATGAAGATGGAGAACGAGATCACCGCGCACCGCGAGGGCACCGTCACTGAGCTCGCGGTCGAGCCCGGCCAGGCGGTCAGCAGGGGGCAGGTTGTCTGCGTCGTCTCGCAGCCCGAGGGCTCGGGCGGGCGCGACTAGATCCGGAAGCTCCGGCTCGAAAAGGTGGGCGGTCGCGACCGAGAGCCCGAGCAGCGGCCCGGGCCGAGTTGCGGCTCTCCGGCCGAGGCGGGTTGAGTCCCCGGCCTGCCGGTAGAGTCCCGCGCCGGTGGATCTCTACGAGTACCAGGGCAAAGAGCTGTTCCGGCGCTTCGGCATCCCCGCCTCGGAGGGGCGGCTGGCCTCGAGTCCGGCCGAGGCTCGTGCGGTGGCCGAGGAGCTCGGCGGCCAGATCGTCGTCAAGGCCCAGGTCCTGACCGGCGGCCGGGGCAAGGCGGGCGGCATCAAGCTCGCCGACGGGGCTGCCGAGGCCGACGCAAAAGCGCAGGAGATCCTGGGCCTCGAGATCAACGGCCACGTTGTCCGCCGGCTCTGGGTCGAGCGGGCGTCGGAGATCGCAAAGGAGTACTACCTCTCGGTCACCTTCGACCGCGGCGAGAAGAAGCCGCTGCTGATGCTGACGACCGAGGGCGGCGTGGAGATCGAGCAGGTGGCGGCGGCGACACCGGAGCGGCTCGCGCGCCTGCACATCGACCCGCTCGAGGGCTTTCAGCCCTACCAGGCGCGGCGCCTGATCTACGCGGCCGGCATCACCGACCCCGGCGAGCAGAAGCAGCTGCTCCAGCTGATCGGAGCTCTCTACGAGTGCTTCGTCGGGACGGACGCGATGCTCTGCGAGATCAACCCCCTGATCGTGACGCCGGAGGGCGAGCTGCGGGCGCTCGACTCGAAGTTCTCGGTCGACGACAACGCGCTCTACAAGCACCCGGAGATCGAGCAGATGCGCGACCCGGAATCCGTCCCTCCCGAGGAGCGGGCCGCCCGGGAGAAGGGCGTCACCTACGTCAAGCTGGACGGCGAGGTCGGGGTGCTCGGCAACGGGGCCGGGCTCGTGATGGCGACGCTCGACGTGATCGCGCTCGCCGGCGGCCGCGCGGCCAACTTCTGCGACCTCGGCGGCGGCGGCGACGCCGAGGGCGTCGTCGACGCGCTCGAGGTGATCAGCGCCGATCCGCAGGTGCGCTCGATCTACTTCAACATCTTCGGCGGGATCACGCGCACCGACGAGGTCGCCCGGGGAATCCTCGCGGCGCTCGAGCGGATCGGGATCGAGCATCCGATCGTCGTTCGCCTCGACGGCACGAACGCGGAGGAGGCCCGCACCCTGCTCGCGGCGGCGGGGCCGGAGAACCTGCACGTAGAGCCGACGATGCTCGCGGGCGCCAAGCGGGCGGTCGAGCTGGCGGAGCATCCGTGAGCCAGCTCTGGGACGAGCGCGCGGAGGCCTACCGCAACTCGCGGACGCATGCCGAAGGTGCGGACCTCGACCTCGTCGTCGAGTGGTGTGCTCCCGGGCCCGGCCGCAAGGTGCTCGACGTCGCGACCGGCGGCGGCCACGTGGCCCGGCGGCTGCGCGAGCTTGGCTGCCAGGTCGTGACCAGCGACTCCGCCCCGGGAATGCGGCCCGACGTCCTCTCGCGCGCCGAGGAGCTGCCCTTCGCCGACGGCTCGTTCGACTGCGTGGTCTCCCGGATCGCGCCGCACCACTTCGCCGATCTCCCGAGGGCGGTGCGGGCGATGGAGCGCGTTTCGAACGACGTGGTCGTGATCGAGGACACGCTCTACTCGAGTGAGCGCCACGAGCGGGCCGAGCGCCTGCGCGACCCGACGCACGTCCGCAACTACACCGAGGAGGAGTGGGTCGAGGTGCTGACCGCTGCGGGGCTCGAGCTCGAGCAGCGCCAGCTGTTCGAGAAGGAGCACCCGCTCGCGGAGTGGCTCGCCCGTACCGGCTGCGAGGGCGAGGAGGCGGAGCGCGTGAGGGAGCTCCTCGCCGACCGGATGACCGCGGACGGCCTTGCCTGGACCGACGTCAAGCTCGTGCTCAAGGCACGGAAATCGCAGCGCTGATGGCGATCGTCGTCGACAAGGACACGCGGCTCGTCGTGCAGGGGGCGACCGGGCGCGAGGGCTCGTTTCACACGCTGCGAAACCGCGACTACGGCACGAACGTGGTCGCGGGTGTCACGCCCGGCAAGGGCGGCCAGGACCTGGACGGGATCCCCGTCTTCGACACGGTCTCGGAGGCCGTGCGAGAGACGGACGCGAACACTTCCATGGTCTTCGTCCCGGCCCGGTTCGCGGCCGATGCGATCTACGAAGGCGTGGACGCCGGGATCGGCACCGTGATCTGCATCGCGGAAGGCCTGCCGGCGCACGAGATGCTGCGGATCTACAACTACGTCAGGCCACGCGGAATCACGATGCTCGGCCCGAACTGCCCCGGCGCCCTCTCGCCGGGCAAGGCGAACGTGGGGATCATCCCGGCCGAGATCTTTCGTGAGGGGCCGATCGGGCTCGTCTCGCGCTCCGGCACGCTGACCTACCAGATCGGTCACGAGCTGACGCAGCTCGGCCTCGGCAACTCGACGATCGTCGGCATCGGCGGCGATCCCGTCGTGGGCTCGTCGTTCATCGACATCCTGCGCCGCTTCGAGGCCGACGAGGAGACCGAGGTGGTCGTTCTGGTCGGTGAGATCGGCGGTGCGGAGGAGGAGAAGGCGGCCGAGTTCATCGGCGCCGAGATGACGAAGCCGGTGGTCGGCTACATCGCAGGCTTCTCGGCCCCACCCGGCAAGACGATGGGCCACGCGGGAGCGATCATCTCGGGCACAGCGGGCACCGCCGAGGGCAAAAAGCGGGCGCTCGAGGCCCAGGGCGTCCGCGTCGGGACGACCCCGACCGAGGCGGCTGAGTTTGCCGCCGAGGTCGCAACTGGCGCTCGCGCCTAGCCGAGCGCGAGTCCGAGCGCGGTCGCGAGCGCGACGCTCGGGCTTCCCGCCCGCGAATGCCCGCCGGGCCGAATCCTACACTCGCGGAGTGGAGACGATCTCGTTCGCGCGCGGAGTTCCGGCGCCCGCGTGCCTGCCGATCGAGGAGCTCGCCGACTGCGCGCGCGTCGCGCTCGAGCACGACGGCGCCGCCGCGCTCTCCTACGGCAGCGGTGGCGGCTACGCGCCGCTTCGGAGCTGGCTCGCCGAGCGTCACGGCGTCGAGCCGGCCCGTGTGCTTGTGACGAACGGCTCGCTCCAGGGATTCGTCTTGCTCGCCACCCATCTCCTCGGCGGCGGAACGCGGCGGATCATCGTCGAAGCACCGACCTACGACCGGCCGCTCAAGATCCTCGCCGGCCTGGGGGCGGAGGTCGTCGCGGTGCCCCAGGACGAGGAGGGACTCGATCTCGACGCGCTCGAGCGGACCCTGGCGGCCGGCGAGCGGCCCGCCTTCCTGTACACGATTCCAACCTTCCAGAACCCGAGCGGGCGGACGCTTGACCTGGAGCGGCGACGGCGGCTCGTCGAGCTCGCCTCCGCACACGAGCTCGTCGTACTCGAGGACGACCCCTACGGCCTCGTGCGGTTCGAGGGCGAACCGCTGCCGACGCTCTTCGAGCTGGAGGGTGGCGAGCACGTCGCGTACTCGTCATCGTTCTCGAAGACGGTCGCGCCCGGCGTCCGGGTCGGCTACCTGATCCTCCCCGAGCGGCTCGCCGGGGCGATCGAGGCGCTCGCGGTGTCGACCTACATCGCGCCCGGGTTCCTCGCCCAGGCGACGGTCTGGGAGTTCGTGCGGCGCGGAGGACTCGAGCCGAACCTCGAGCGTGTCCGCGCGCTGCTTGCTCAGCGCCGCGACGCGATGCTGGCCGCGCTCGAGCGCGAGTTCGCGGCCGAGGCGCGCTGGAGCCGGCCCGAGGGCGGCTACTTCCTCTGGCTCGAGCTGCCGCTCGAGGCGGCCGACCTGCTCGAGTCGGCTCTGGCGGCCGGCGTCAGCTTCGTCAAGGGTGCCGACTTCTTCGTGCCCGGCGGCGGCGGCGAGCGATCCGCGCGACTGGCCTACAGCTTCGTCTCCCCGGCCGAGATCGACCGGGGGATCACGCGGCTGGCCGGGCTAGTGCCGGCGGCGGCGGCGGTATAGCTGCGATAGGAGCGCCCCCCCGAGCAGACCGATCCCGACGCTGAGCAGGATCAGCCAGATCTGAGAGACCCTGGCCGTAAAGAGGACGAAATGCAGGTGCACCGTCCTTCGGTTCTCGAGCACGAACGCGATGACGTAGACCGCGATTGCGAGTAGGCCGATCAGCTTCGCCCAGAAGCGCGGTTGCCACTCGCGAAGCTGCTCCTCATTCAGCCCGCGTAGCCGCCGCATTCCGGGCAGTCTAGGCTGCCTGCCGCGCCGCGATCTCGCCCAGCGGGCGCGGTACGAGCTGAGGCTGGCGCGGTGGCATCAGCGAGCCTCGGCTGTCGGCGCGAAAGGTCGGGCACGGCACCTCGGGCGAGAGCGCGCAAAGGCCCGCGCGGCGGAAGTAGCAGTCATCGCAGGTTGCTTTACTCGCCTTGCTCATCGTTCTCCTTGCTTTGGTGCCCGCAGATGCCCGACGAGGGTGGACTATAGAGCCGTGCCCGTCTAGATCAAGCGCTCGATTTTCAGACTTCGCGCTCTTTGCGCGGCTTTCAAAGCGGCTCTTTTCAGGCGTGCGAGGCCGCCTTCGGAGGCAGTGTTGCCAAAGCGTGCAACGCTTGTGGAAAGCTCTGCACAGGGATGATCCGAAGGCCGTTCGCATACCTCCGCGCCTCGCGGGCGTTGTCGCCAGCGGGGACGAGGAAGACGTCCACACCCGCCTCGCGCGCGCCGATCGTTTTTTGCTCGATCGCCCCGATCGGAAGCACGGATCCGTCGAAACCGAGCTCGCCGGTGGCCGCGACCTTGTAGCCGCGGTCGACATTACGGCCGAACTGCTCCATCAGGTCGAGCGCGAAGGCGAGTCCGGCCGAGGGACCGCCGACGCCCGCCGTGTCGATCTTGACCTTGACCGGCAGCCTGCCGATCGAGCCGCCCTTCTCCTCGACGAGGATCCCGACGATGGCCGTCTGCTTGTTCGCCGGGTCGGGGATCGTCCGCACCGATGCCGTTTCGACCCGGCCTCCCCGGCGGTAGCGGATCCGCAGCAACTGGCCGGGGCGCAGCGCGGAGACGAGCGCGTGCAGCGTGCCGAAGCTGTGCACCGCGACGCCGTCGACCGCCAGGATCTGGTCGCCCGAGCGCAGTAGGCGGTGGGCAGGCGCCTGCGGCTCGACCGCCTGGATCACGATCGCAGGTAGCCGGACGCGGACGTGGTAGCCGAGCCGGTTGAGCGCGAGCGCGGCCGCGATCTTCTGCGACTGGGCCATCTGGATCAGGTCGATCCGCCGCTGCTGCTCCTCGCTGATTCCGGTCCCGAGCACGTCTTGCGCCTTGACCAGGCTCGAGCCGCTCGCGAGTGGCCGTCCCAGGTACTCCTCGAGTAGCCGCGCCTTTCTGAAGCGCACGTCGACGAAGTAGAAGCCGCCCTGGTTCGAGCGCGGATGCCGTCCCGGCACCGTCACGAGCGGCGCCAGCGCGTGCGCCCGGTCGGGGGTGAAGACGTAGTACCCGTTCGAGGGGATCAGGTAGAGGACGACGAGCGCGACGACGACGAGCGAGAAGACCGCGCCGGCTGCCCGCCCGGGCGTTACGAACCGCATCGGCGTTCGAGCATACCGGCGCACAGGCACCCGGCCGGGCACGGTCCTCGGGGCCGGACCTACAGCAGAGAACGCGTGAGTCCGCCGTCGACCGGGATCACGGCCCCCGTGACGTAGCTCGCACGGTCGGAGGCCAGGAAGCAGATCACGTCTGCGACCTCCTGCGGCTGTCCGAAGCGGCGCAGAGGGATCTGCTCCATGTCGCTCGCGCGCGAGCGCTCCGCGTAGACCTCCTGGAGTCGCGGCGTCTCGATCCGGCCCGGCGCAATCGAGTTGACGGTGATCTTGCGCGGCCCGAGCTCGCGGGCCATCGTCTTCGCCCAGCCGATCACCCCCGGTCGAACGGCGTTCGAGAGGGCGAGGTTGTCGACCGGCTCACGCACAGAGCTCGATTCGATGTTGATGACCCGGCCCCGGCCGCTCCGTTCGAGTTGCGGCAGGCAAAGACGGGTGAGACGGACGACCGAGAGCAGGAGCAGCTCGACCGCACGCTCGACGTCCTCGTCGGCGAGCGAGGCGGCAGGCCCCCGAGGCGGGCCGCCGCTGTTGTTGACGAGGATGTCGATCCCGCCGAAGGCCTTGAGGGTGCGGTCGACGAGCCGCTTCAGGTCGGCCGGATTGGTCACGTCGCCCCGAACCGGAAGCGCCCCGAGCCGCTCCGCCTCGCGGTCGAGAAGCTCGCGCCGCCGCGCGAACATCGCCACGTTCGCACCCTCGTTCGAGAGCGCCTCCGCGCTCGCGAGCCCCATCCCGGAGGAGGCGCCGCAGACGATCGCCGTTTTGCCCTTCAGACCTAGTGACCTGAGTCGTTGATTCGCTGGCAGTAGCTGGCGAGGCTGTCGAGGATCTCGTCTGCGGTTTTGTGCCAAACGAACGGTCTCGGGTTGTCGTTCCAGTTGGTGATCCAGGTGCGGATCGA
>DASUWJ010000082.1:0-10531 GCA_036378475.1 Gaiellaceae bacterium | reverse complement strand
CGTGCAGCCGGTGGTGAGGCTGTTCGGGTAGAACTGGAGCTCCAGGAACGCCTGGCCGAAGAGGCTGTTCGGATCGGTCACGGTGCCGCCGATCCAGAACGTCGGCCCGACACTGTCGACCCGTGTCGCCCCGTCCGTGGGCAGCACGACCGTCCAGGTCAGGTCCTGCGCCGAGCCTGCCCGGCTCGAGAGCGGATCGAGCTCCGGCTCGTCATGACCCGTACAGCTATGCGTGTACCAGACGTAGTCCTGCGGGTGATGCCCGATGCACAGTGACTGACTCGTGCTCGAAGCACCGTGCGCCGGCGCGGCCGCGCCCGCGACGACGATGAAACACGCCGCCGCAAGAACGAGGCACGAGCGGCGAGCGAGCGCCGCGAATTCCATCTAGGCCCTCCTCCTCGAGTTTCGCTCTCTGCTGCGACGAGAAACCTATATCACCCCGGCGGCGAACGAAAGCCGCCGCCGGAGGTCAGTCGTAGCGCACACCCAGCAGGTAGAGGCCGCAGGCCGGCGCCGTCGTGCCGGCCTCACGGCGCTCGCCCCCCTCGAGCAGGCGAGCGAGCTCCTCGGGAGTCTGCTCGAGCATCGTGCCCACGAGCGTCCGAACCATGTGCCGCAGGAAGCTGTCGGCGGTGATCTCGAACTCGAGCGCCTGGGGGCGACGGTGCCAGGCGGCGCTCTCGACCGTGCGCGTGAAAACCTGATGCTGGGTCTCGCTCGGCGTGAAGGCGCGGAAGTCGTGCCTGCCGAGGAGCAGGTCGGCCGACTCGGCGAGCCGTTCCTCGGCCAGCAGCCGGGGGAACCACCAGCTCCGGTTCAGCTCGAAGGGCGAACGGAGGGCCCGGCAGTAGACCCGGTAGCGGTAGCTGCGGGCCGAGGCCGAATGGCGCGCATGGAAGCCGGCAGCCGCCGGCTCGGCCGCGGCGACGCTGACGTCCGCGGGCAGGGCCGCGCAGAGCGCCTCGGCCGCCCGGCCCGCTCCTGGGCCGCCTTCGACCTCGACGCTCGCGACCTGCGCCAGCGCGTGCACGCCGGCATCGGTGCGACCGGCGACGGCGAGCGAGCTCCAGCGCGGGAAGACCACTCCGAGCGCCTGCCGGACAACCGCTTCGACCGTCCGCAGGCCCGGCTGGGCCGCCCAGCCGTGGAAGGCGGTGCCGTCGTACTCGATCGTCAACCTGAGGCGCACGTCAGGTCGTCCTGACCCTCTTTGTCAGGTTTTCCTTATGCTCTAGACGTTTGCACATCTATTGGTAAACTCTACTTAGATGCCCCCCCAGCAAGCGTTCCTCCTGCAGCGGGTGCAGCCCGCGATGACGGGCCTGATCGACGGATCACTTTCTACCCTGGCACCGATCTTCGCCGTCGCGCTCGCGACCCACCGCCCGCACGTGGCCTTCTTCGCCGGGCTCGCGACCGCGATCGGAGCCGGGGTCAGCATGGCCTTCTCCGAGGGACTCTCGGACACGGGCGAGTTCACCGGCCGCGGCAATCCCTTCATGCGCGGCTCGATCACCGGCGTCGGTACGTTCATCGGCGGCGTCCTGCACACGCTCCCGTTTCTGATCCCGCACTACCGCATCGCGCTCATCGTCGCGGTGTGCGTCGTGGCGGGCGAGCTCGTGGCGCTCGCCTGGCTACGCTGGCGCTTCTTCGAGGTCAGCTTCGCCCGTGCACTGGCGACGGTCACGCTCGGCGGCGTGATCATCGCCGGAATCAGCGCCGCGCTCGGCAACGCGGCGTAGGCGCGTGTTCTCCTTCTAGTCGGCGGACGTGCGGCCCGGCACGAAGTCGACGAGCTCCAGGTAGGCCATCTCGGCCGCATCCCCCTGCCGCGGCCCGAGCTTGACGATCCGCGAATAGCCGCCCGGGCGCTCCGAGAAGCGCGGGCCGACGTCGCTGAAGAGCTTGTGCACCACATCCTGGGAGCGCAGGAAGGCGAGCGCCTGGCGCCTGGCCGGCACATCGCCGCGCCGGCCCAGCGTGATCATCTCTTCGGCGACCGGCCGCACCTCCTTCGCCTTCGCGACCGTCGTTTTGATCCGGCCGTGCTCGATCAGCGAGGCGGTCAGGTTGGCGTAGAGCGCCTTTCGGTGCGACGAGTCGCGCCCGAGCTTCCTCCCCGACTTGCGGTGGCGCATCGCCCTAGGCGGCCAAGCCGCCGTTCTCGCCGCGCAGCGTCAACCCGTGCGTCGCGAGCGTCTCCTTGACCTCTTCGATCGACTTCTTGCCGAAGTTCGGGATCGCCGCCAGCTCGTTCTCGGTCTTGACGACGAGGTCGCCGATCGTCTCGATGCCCACCCGCTTGAGGCAGTTGTACGAGCGCACGCCGAGCTCGAGCTCCTCGATCGGGAAGTTCTCCATCCCGTGCGCGAGCGCCGGCTCGGCGGCGCCGCCGCCATCGGCGGCCGCGGCGGCCTCGCCGAAGCCCTCGATCCGGTCGAGGTCGGTGAAGATCGCGAGCTGGCGGATCAGGATCTCGGAGGCCTGGCCGATCGCGTCACGCGGATCGATCGAGCCGTCGGTCGTCACGTCGAGGACGAGCTTGTCGTAGTCGGTGCGCTGGCCGACCCGCGCCGCCTCGACGTCGTAGGACACACGCCGGACGGGAGAGAAGATCGAGTCGACCGGGATCACGCCGATCGTGTGCTCCGGGCCCCGGTTCAGCTCCGCGGGGACGTAGCCACGGCCGCGGCCGATCGTCAGCGTCACCTCGAGCTTCCCCTTGTCGGAGAGATTCGCGATCTCGAGCTCCGGGTTCAGGATCTCGAGCTCGGCCGGCGCCTCGATGTCGCCGGCCTTGACGACGCCGGCGCCGCGCTTCTGGAGCCGGACCTCGATCTCGGGCGAGTCGCCGTGCAGGCGAGCGATCAGGTTCTTGAAGTTGAGCAGGATGTCGGTCACGTCCTCGCGGACCCCCTGCAGGGTCGTGAACTCGTGCGCGACGCCCTCGATCTTGACCGAGGTCACCGCGGCGCCCTCGAGCGAGGAGAGCAGAACGCGGCGCAGCGAGTTGCCGAACGTGTAACCGAAGCCGCGGTCGAGCGGCTCGATCTGGAAGACGCCACGGTTCTCGTCGATCTCCTCGTGGACGATCTTCGGGACCTGGAACTCCATCAGACTCGTTCTCGTTGCCATATCGCCTTTCTATGCGGTTGTTACTTGGAGTAGAGCTCGACGATCAGCGATTCCTGGACCGGCGTGTCGATCTCCTCGCGCTCGGGCAGCTTCAAGATCTTGCCGATCAGGCCGTCGTGGTCTGCCTGCAGCCACGGCGCGACGGAGGCGGTCAGGTCGGTTGCATCGCGGATCAGGGGCTCGGCCGAGCTGCCAGGCGCCATCGAGACGATGTCGTCGGAGCGGACCTGGTAGCTCGGGATGTTGACGCGGCGGCCGTTGACGTGGAAGTGGCCGTGCCGCACGAGCTGGCGCGCCTGGGCGCGCGAGGCCGCGAACCCGAGCCGGTAGACGACGTTGTCGAGGCGCGTCTCGAGCATCCGCAGCAGGTTCTCGCCGGTGACGCCGGAGCCGCGCGCGGCCTTCGTGTAGTAGGTGCGGAACTGCTTCTCGAGCAGGCCGTAGTAGCGCCGCGCCTTCTGCTTCTCGCGCAGCTGGAGCAGAGACTCGCTCTGCTTGATCCGGCCGCGGCCGTGCTCGCCCGGCGGGTACGAGCGGCGCTCAATCGCGCACTTCTCGGTCAGACAGCGCTCGCCCTTCAGGAAGAGCTTCATCCCCTCCCGGCGGCAGACGCGGCACTTGGGGCCGACATCTCTCGCCATCGCTAGACCCGCCGCCGTTTCTTCGGCCGCACGCCGTTGTGGGCCTGCGGGGTGACGTCCTTGACGCCGAGGATCTCGAGGCCGGCGGCCTGGAGCGAGCGGATCGCCGTCTCGCGGCCGGAGCCGGGGCCCTTGACGAAGACCTCGACCTTCTGCAGCCCGTGCTCCATCCCTTTTCTGGCGCACGCGTCGGCCGTGACCTGCGCCGCGAACGGCGTCGACTTGCGTGAGCCCTTGAAGCCGGCGGAGCCGGCCGACTCCCAGGCGATCACGTTGCCCTCGCCGTCTGTCAGCGAGACGATCGTGTTGTTGAACGACGTCTTGATGTGCGCCTGTCCGACCGCGATGTTCTTGCGCACGCGGCGGCGCGTGCGGGTCTGTCTGCGGGGAGGCGCCACTAGGTCTTCGTCGCCGCCTTCTTGCCGCGGCCGACCGTCTTCTTCGGCCCCTTGCGGGTGCGCCCATTCGTCTTCGTGCGCTGGCCGTTGACAGGCAGGCCGCGCCGGTGCCGCAGGCCCCGATAGGCGCCGATCTCCCCGAGCCGCTTGATCGCCTGGGTGCGCTCGCGCCGCAGGTCGCCTTCGACCTGCAGGTTGCCGTCGATGTACTCGCGGAGCTTCGTCACCTCCTCGTCCGTCAGGTCCTTGACCTTCTCGTCGGGAGAGAGGCCGAGCTCAGCGCAGACCTTGCGCGCGGTCGGCTGGCCGATGCCGTAGATGTAGGTGAGCCCGATCTCGAGCCGCTTCTGATTCGGGAGGTTGACGCCTGCGATCCGGGCCATTACCCCTGCCTCTGCTTGTGCCGCGGATTGGTGCAGATGACCATGGTCTTCCCGTGCCGCTTGATCACGCGGCAGCGCTCGCACATCGGCTTGACTGAGGCTCTGACTTTCATCTCCTGTTCGACCTTCCGTTCGGACGGGCGGACCACCGTGCCGCAGGGAGCTTCGCTGATCTCGCCGTCGATCTCGCTTTTGTCGTCGTTTCTGGCCAAGTGCCTCGCAGCAACCGCGCCTGTCGGCGCGGTTGTCGGACACAGAAAAACACGGCTCGCGCCGCGACCGGTTATGGTAGCAAACCCGCCTCGACCGGCGATTTCGCGGCCGTCAGCACCCGCGGCTCGGCCTCGGTAATCGCGACCGTGTGCTCGAAGTGGGCCGAGAGCGACCCGTCGGCCGAGGAGATCGACCACTCGTCCGGGTGGACGACGACCTCCGGCCCGCCCGCGTTGATCATCGGCTCGATCGCGAGCGTCATCCCGGGCAAGAGCTCCGGGCCGCGGCCCGGCTCGCCGAAGTTCGGCACCTGGGGATCCTCGTGGTAGTGGCGCCCGACCCCGTGGCCGACGAGGCTGCGGACGACCGAGAAACCCGCCTCCTCGACGAGGACCTGGATCGCGTGCCCGATGTCGGAGACCCGGTTCCCCGGCTTTGCCTGCTCGATCCCGGCGAGGAGCGCCTCCTGGCAGACATCGAGCAGCCGCTGCGCGGCGGCCGAGATCTCGCCGACGCCGAAGGTGTAGGCGCTGTCGGCCACCAGGCCCTCGAGCGTGACGCCCAGGTCGACCGAGACGACGTCGCCCTCCCTCGCGCGGTAGTCCGTGGGGATCCCGTGCACGATCATCGCGTTCGGCGAGATGCAGAGCGTGGCCGGGTAGCCCCGGTAGCCCTTCGAGGTCGGCACGCCGCCCCGCTCGCGGATGTACTCCTCGGCCAGCCGGTCGAGCTCGAGCATCGAGACCCCCGGTTTGAGCTCCTCGCCGACCATTGCCAACGTGTCGAGGACGATCTCGCCGGCCCGGGCCATGCCCTCGATCTCCTCCCTGCTCTTGCGGATGATCATCGAACCGCAACCTGCTCGAGCGCGGCCTGGATCTCGGCGAAGACCTCGTTGACGGTGCCGTCGGCGTGGATCGGGACGAGGTTCCCCTGCGTTCGGTAGTGCTCGATCAGCGGCTCGGTCTCGCGGTGGTAGAGCTCGAGGCGCCTCGCGATCGTCTCCGGCGTGTCGTCGACCCGGCCCTCCTCCTGGGCCCGCTTGAGCAGCCGCTGCAGGCAGACGTCGTCGGAGACCTGGAGCGCGAAAACGATCGTCAGCTCCCGGGCGATCTCCCGCAGCATCGAATCGAGCGCGTTCGCCTGGGCGCGCGTGCGCGGGAAGCCGTCGAGGCTGAAGCCGTCGCGCGCGTCGTCCTCGTCGAGACGCTCCCGGATCAGCTCGATCATCAGCTCGTCCGGGACGAGCCCTCCGCTCTCGAGGATCGGCTTCACCTCGACGCCGAGCGGCGTCCCGGCGGCGATCGCCTGGCGCAGCATGTCGCCCGTGGCGATATGAGGGATTTCGTACTCGGCCGAGATCCGCTTCGCCTGCGTTCCCTTGCCGGACCCCTGTGGCCCGAGCAACAACACGTTCACCCTATTTCAGGAAACCTTCGTAGGAGCGCATCATCATCTGCGACTCCATCTGGCGCATCGTGTCGAGCGCGACGCCGACGACGATCAGCACCGAGGTGCCGCCGAGGGCGCGTGAGGTGGCCTGCGAGAAGCCGCCATAGCGGATGAAGAGGCTCGGCGTCACCGCGATGATCGCCAGGTAGAGCGAGCCGGGCAGCGTCAGGCGGGTGAGGACGCGGTCGAGGTACTGCGCCGTCGGCGGTCCGGGACGAATTCCGGGGATGTAGCCCCCGTACTTACGCAGGTTGTCCGCCTGGTCGACGGGGTTGAACTGCACCGCCGTATAGAAGTAGGTGAAGACGACGATCAGCACCGCCTCGAGGGTCAGGTAGCCCCAGCTCGCGGGCTGGAAGTGTTGGTTGATGAAGGCAGCGCTCGAGGGGACGAACTCGGCGATCGTCGGCGGGAAGGCCATCACCGCGGCCGCGAAGATGACCGGGATCACCCCCGCCATGTTGACGCGGAGCGGCATGTAGGTCGAGCCGCCGCTCGTCATCCGCCTGCCGACCATCTGCTTCGCGTACTGGATCGGAATCCGCCGTTGGCCCTCCTGGATGAAGACGACCGCGACCACGACCGCGATCGCGACGAGCGGGAAGAACAGCTTCTCCATCGGGCCGCCGTTGTACCAGGCGACCACGCCCGCCGGAGCGGTCGCGAGGATCGAGGCGAAGATCAGGAGCGAGATCCCGTTGCCGATCCCGCGTTTGGTGATCAGCTCGCCCATCCACATCAGGAGCGTCGTCCCGGCGACCAGGGTGACGACGATCAGGACGAGCCGGCCAGCGTTCGCCGCCAGCACGTGCTCGCGCTTGAACAGGAAGGCATAGCCGGTCGCCTGCGCCGCGGCCAGGCCGACCGTCAGGTAACGCGTGTACTGGTTGATCTTCGCCATCCCGGATTCGCCTTCCTTCTGCAACTGCTCGAGCTTCGGCAGGACGACTGTCAGGAGCTGCAGGATGATCGAGGCGGTGACGTAGGGCATGATCCCGAGTGCGAAGATCGAGAAGCGAGACAGGGCCGAGCCGGAGAAGAGGTTGAGCAGCCCGAGAATCGAGCTGCCACGGCCGCCCGAGCCGAAGAAGTTCTGAATCGACTTCGAGTCGACCCCGGGCGCGGGCATCCAGGAGCCGAGCCGGTAGAGGGCGAGGATCAGCGCCGTGAAGAGCACGCGGCGGCGAAGCTCGGGGACGCGCCAGGCATTCGCGAGCCAGGAGAACACTTAAGCCTCGCCCTCCTCGCCCGTCTCGGGCTCGGCCCGCTCCGGGTTCTCGGCCTGCTCGGCTTCGGTCTCGGGTGGCTCGGGCTCTGCCTGCGGCACCTCGGCGCGCGGCCTGCGCTTGGGCTTGCGAGGCGCGGGCTCGCCGCGGAGCCAAGTGACCGAGCCGCCGGCCTGCTCGATCTTCTCGCGCGCGGTCTTCGAGAAGTTGTGCGCGCTGACGGCGAGCTTCGTCGTCAGCTCCCCGTGGCCGAGGATCTTCAGGTCGTACTTCGTGCTTCGGATCAGACCCGCCTCGACCAGGGATTCGGGCGTGACCTCGGTGCCGGCGTCGAAGCGCTCGAGCTGGCGGACGTTGAGCGCGACCGTGTGCGTGCGGTGCGGGCCCATCGGCATCGCGTCCTTCGAGTAGGGACCGCGCTGCTTGCCGAGCCGCATGTAGATCGGCATCTGCCCGCCCTCGAAGCCGGCGCGCATCTTGCGCGACCCCGAGCGCGACTTCTGGCCTTTGATGCCCCGAGTCGCGTAGCGGCCCTTGCCTGAGCCCAGGCCCCGGCCAACCCGCTTGCGGTCCTTGCGTGCCTGGGCGGGCTTCAGGTTCGAGAGGTTCAGCTGCTCGGGCATGGCGTCTCTCAGGCGTCCTCGACCTTGACCAAGTGACGGACCTTCCTGAGCATACCGGCGAGCTGGGGACTCTCCGCGTGCTCCGCGGAGCGGCCGATTCGGCCCAGGCCGAGCGCCCGCAGCGTGCCGCGGTGACGCTCGCTCTGGCCGATCTGGCTACGAATCTGCGTGATCTTCAGCTTCGCCATCGCCCGTCTCCTGCGGCTCCGCGGCCACCGCCTCGGCCGCCGCGCCCGGCTCCCGCCCGACGGCCCTGGCCGGGATCGGGAGCACCTGGCTGACGGTCAGGCCGCGGATCTGCGCGACGTCCTCCGGGCGCCGCAGCCGGCGCAGCCCGTCGACCGTCGCCTTAAGCATGTTGATCGGGTTCGTCGTGCCGAGGCTCTTGGCCAGGATGTCGCGGACACCGCCGAGCTCGAGGACGGCGCGGACGCCGCCCCCGGCGATCACGCCCGTCCCTTCGCTCGCCGGCCGCAGCAGCACCCGCGCCGCGCCGAACTCGCCCAGGATCTCGTGCGTGATCGTCGTGCCCTGCTTCGGCACCTTGAACAGGTTCTTCTTGGCGTCGTCGACGGCCTTGGAGATCGCGAGCGGCACCTCGCGCGCCTTGCCGTAGCCGACGCCGACGCGGTCGACCTCGTCGCCGATCACGACCAGGGCCGTGAACGAGAAGCGTCGGCCGCCCTTGACCACCTTCGCCACCCGGTTGATCTCGACCACGCGCTCCTTGAGCTCGCGGCTCTCCTCGCGTGCGATCACTTCACGTTCGACTGAGGTCAAAACTTGAGTCCCCCTTCGCGCGCGGCCTCCGCCAGCGCTTTGACGCGTCCGTGGTAAAGGTAGCCGCCGCGGTCGAAGACGACCGTCTCGACGTCGGCCCGCTTCGCGTTTTCGGCCAGCAGCTTGCCCACTTCGGCGGCCTGGGCGGTCTTGTTGCCCTTGAACGACTTCTTCAGCTGCAGCCAGCTCGCGGCGGCGATGGTCTTGCCCTCCGCGTCGTCGACGAGCTGCGCTTCGATGCCCCGGTTGGAGCGAAAGACGACGAGCCGCGGCCGCGCCGCGCTGCCGACGATCTTGCCGCGCACCCGCTTGTGGCGGCGCACCCGGGCCTGGGACTTCGTCAGGACCGCCATCAGGCCCGCTTGCCGACCTTGCGGCGCACGTACTCGCCCTCGTAGCGGATCCCCTTGCCCTTGTAGGGCTCAGGCGGGCGGACCTTGCGCACCTGGGCCGCGATCTCGCCGACCTGCTGCTTGTCGATCCCCTTGACGACAACGGCCGTCGTCTCGGGCACCTCGAAACTGACCCCCTGCGGCGGCTTGATCACGACCGGGTGCGAGAAGCCGACGTTCAACTCCAGATCGGTGCCCCGCAGGGTGGCGCGGTAGCCGACGCCCTGGATCTCGAGCCGCTTCTGGAAGCCCTTCGTCACACCCTCGACCATGTTCGCGAGCAGGGAACGGGTGAGTCCGTGCAGCGCGCGGTCGTCGCCGCGCTCGGTCGGGCGCTTGACGACGAGGTTGCCGTCTTCCTGCTCGACCTGCATCCGCCGCGGCACGGTCTGGCTGAGCTCGCCGAGCGGACCGTTCACCTGCACGCGACCAGGCGAGATCGCGACGTTGACGCCCGCTGGCAGCTCGATCGGTTGCTTACCGATTCGCGACATCGCTCACCAGATGAAGCAGACGACCTCGCCGCCGACGCCCCTCTCCTGGGCCGTTCGGCTCGTGATCAGTCCGTTCGAGGTCGAAAGGATGGCGACGCCCATGCCGCCGAGCACGCGCGGAAGCCGATCCTTGCGGGCGTAGATGCGGCGTCCCGGCTTCGAGATCCGCTTCAGGTTCGTGATCACCCGCTCCCGGCTGCGGCTGTACTTGAGCTCGATCACGAGCGTGTTGTAGGCGGGAGCACGCTTCTCGTTCGGATGGTCCTGCCTGTACTGCTCGGGAGTGACGATCCGGTAGTCGCGGATGTAGCCCTCCTCCTTCAGCAGGCGCGCGATCTCCTCCTTCATGCGCGAGTTCGGCATCTCCACGTGGTCGTGCAGGGCCCGGTTCGCGTTGCGAATCCGGCTCAGCATGTCTGCGATTGGGTCGGTCAGCACGGCGCCCTCCTACCAGCTGCTCTTCGTCATGCCCGGGATCGAGCCCTGGTGCGCAAGCTCGCGCAGGCAGATCCGGCAGAGGCCGAATTTGCGATAGACCGCCCGGGGCCGGCCGCAGCGGCGGCAGCGCGTGTAATTGCGGACCTTGTACTTCTGCGGCCGGGCGGCCTTGGCGATCAGGGACTTCTTTGCCACTAGCTTTGCTCTCCTTCGCTCACGTCTTCGGTCAGGCCAGGGAAGGGCATCCCGAGGCCGCGCAGGAGCGCCTCGGCCTCCGCGTCGTCCTTGGCGCTTGTCGTGATCGCGACGTCGAGGCCGCGAATCGTGTCGACGTCGTCGTAGTTGATCTC
>DASUWJ010000081.1:0-6686 GCA_036378475.1 Gaiellaceae bacterium | reverse complement strand
GCCGGCTCGGGCGCCGTGATGCCCGCGGCCTCGCGAAGCGCGGCCGCCTTGTCGGTGCGCTCCCAGCTGAAGTCGTGGTCGTCGCGGCCGAAGTGGCCGTAGGAAGCGGTCTTCGCGTAGATCGGCCGCCGCAGCTCGAGCTCGCGCAGGATCGCCGCCGGCCGCAGGTCGAAGTGCTCCTGGACGAGCGCCCCGATCCGCTCGGGCGACAGGCCCGCCGCCTCGCTCCCGAAGGTCTGTACCGCGATCGAGACCGGCTTGGCGACGCCGATCGCGTAGGCGACGTTGACCTCGCAGCGCTCGGCGAGGCCCGCCGCGACGAGGTTCTTGGCCACGTAGCGCGCGGCGTAGGCGGCGGACCGGTCGACCTTGGTCGGATCCTTGCCGGAGAAGGCGCCGCCTCCGTGGCGCGCCGCGCCACCATAGGTGTCGACGATGATCTTGCGCCCGGTCAGGCCCGTATCGCCCATCGGGCCCCCGCGCACGAACTTGCCGGTCGGGTTGACGTAGACGAAGTCGCGCTCCTCGAGCCGCCGCTCCTCGTAGAGGTCTGCCGGCAGGATCGGCCGCAGCACGCGCTCGATCAGGTCGGGCTTGATCAGGGTCTCGGCGTCGCACCCCTCGGCGTGCTGGGTCGAGACGAGGATCCGCTCGAGCTCGACCGGGCGCTGGCGGCCGTGCTCGTCGACCTCGTAGCGGACCGTCACCTGCGCCTTGCCGTCGGGGCGGAGGTAGGGCAGGTCACCGACCTTTCGCACCTCCGCGAGCCGCTTGCAGATCTTGTGCGCGAGCATGATCGGGAGCGGCATCAGCTCCGGCGTCTCGCGGGTCGCGTAGCCGAACATCATCCCCTGGTCGCCCGCGCCGACGCGATCGAGTGGATCGTCGTCGCCCGGATCGTGCTGGAGCTCGTAGGAGGCGTCGATTCCCTGCGCGATGTCGGGCGACTGCTCGTCGAGTGCGACGACGACGCCGCAGGTGGTTGCGTCGAAGCCCCACTCCGAGTGCGTATAGCCGATCTCGCTGATCTTCGCGCGGACGAGGGCTGGGATATCGACGTAGGTCTCGGTCGAGATCTCGCCCGCGACGACGACGAGACCGGTCGTGATCAACGTCTCGCAGGCGACCCGGCCGTCGGGATCGTCGCGCAGGACGGCGTCGAGAACGGTGTCCGAGATCTGGTCGGCGACCTTGTCCGGATGGCCCTCGGTGACCGATTCGGAGGTGAAGAGAAACTCGCTCGGCACGGCCAAAAGGCTACTCGATCCTCGTCAAAGCCTGAAACGCCGCCTCACTCCGAGGTCGGTTGTCTTCCCATCAGGCTCGACGCCAGCTCGTTCAGGTCCTGGCCGTCCAGCACCCGGCAGACTCCCTCGGTGATCGGCAGCTCGATCCCGAGCCCGTGCGAGAGCTCGCGCAGGACCGGAGCCGTCGTCAGGCCCTCGACCGTGCCGATCTCCGCCGCCGCCTCCTCGGGAGACATGCCGCGCGCGATCAGCTCGCCGGCTCGGCGGTTTCGGCCCCGGCGGCTCCAGCAGGTCGCCATCAGGTCGCCCATGCCGGCGAGGCCCGCGAAGGTCTCGGAGCGGGCGCCGGCGGCCTCGCCGAGCCGGGACATCTCCGCCAGCCCGCGCGTGATCAGGGCAGCCTTCGGGTTGTCGCCCAGGCCGAGCCCGTCGACGCCGCCCGCGGCCAGGGCGATCACGTTCTTGGCGGCCGCGCAGAGCTCGACGCCCACCAGGTCCTCGTTCACGTAGACGCGAAAGGCGAGCGAGTTGAGTACGTCCTGGAGCCGGAGCGCGAGCTCGGAGTCCTCGCTCGCGATCACGGCGGCCGCCGGCAGCCCTTCCGCCACCTCCTCGGCGAAGTTCGGCCCCGAGAGCACCGCGACGGGGCAGCCGCGGACGAGCGTCGAGAGCCGCTGGCCGCTCCGAGGGTCGAGCCCCTTCGTCAGGGTGAGCACGGGCAGCCGGCCGGGCAAAAGCGCGACCGCCTCGCCGAACGCGTCGCTCGGGACGGCGATCACGAGCAGGTCCGCCTCGCCGTAGGGGGCCTCGGCGAAGCTGACCGCCTCGACACCGCTGAGGTCGGCGTTCGGCAGGTAGCGCGGGTTGTGCCCGGTCGCCTGGATCACGCGAACCTGCTCGGGGTCCCGCGCCGCGAGTGCGACCTCGTGCCCCCGGCGGACGAGCAGGCACGAAAAGGCCGTCCCCCACGCCCCCGCACCGACGACGACCGCCCTCATCCGCGCCTGACGAAGTCGATCGCGACCGGGACGCCCTCGAGCTCGAAGCGCTCGCGGAGCTTGTTCTCGACCCAGTAGCCGTAGTCGCGCGTCACGAGACCGGGATCGTTCACGAAGAAGCGAAACCGCGGTGGGCGAACGCGCACCTGCGTGCCGTAGAGCAGGTTCAGGCGCCGGCCGTTTCGGGCCGGCGCCTCGCGCGCCTCGCGGAGCTCGGCCAGGAAGCGGTTCAGCTCCGCCGTGGCGACCCGGCCGTTGTGCTTGTCGAACTGCTGCTCGATCCGGTCGAGCAGGCGCGCGATCCCCCGCCCGGTCTTGGCGGAGACGGCGATCAGCGGCGGCCGCTGGCGCACCCGCCCGAGCAACCGTTCCCGCACCTCCTCGAGCCCGACCTCGGCGAGGTCCCACTTGGACAAGACGACGAGCGTCGAGCACTGCGCCTTGCGGGCGATGTCCGCGACGGTCAGGTCCTGGTCGACCACTCCTTCGCTCGCGTCGATCAGGACGAGCGCGACGTCGGCCCGCTCGGCCGCCGCGAGCGCCCGCAGCTCCGAGTAGTACTCGATCCCCTGGCGCTGGCGGCGCTTGCGGCGCAGGCCGGCCGTGTCGACCAGGACGAACTCGCGCTCGCCGCGGCGGAGCACCGTGTCGATCGCATCGCGGGTCGTTCCGGGCAGCTCGGAGACGATCACCCGCTCCTCTCCGAGCAGGGCGTTCAGCAGGCTCGACTTGCCGACGTTCGGGCGTCCGAGGATCGCAACCCGGATCGCCTCCGCCGACACCGGCGGCCGTCCCCTGCCGGGTAGGCGCGAGACGATCGTGTCCAGCAGGTCGCCCGTGCCGTGGCCGTGCGCCGCGGAGAGCGGCACGGGGTCACCGAGCCCGAGGCGGTGGAACTCGAACGCGAGCGCGTCCTGGTCGGGGTCGTCGATCTTGTTCGCGACCAGGAGCACCGGCTTTCGCGCCTCGCGCAGGATCTGGGCCAGCTCCTCGTCGCCGGGCGTGATCCCCGCCCGCGCGTCCGTCAGGAAGAGCACCAGGTCTGCCTGCCCGATCGCCGCCTTCGCCTGGCCGGCGATCGAGCGCGTGATCGGGTCCTGCCCGGCGATGTCGACCCCGCCCGTGTCGATCAGGAGGAAGCGCTTGCCGTTCCAGTCGCAGATGAGCTCCTTGCGGTCGCGCGTGACCCCGGGGGTCTCGTGTACGACTGCGGCACGGGAGGAGGTCAGCCGGTTGACGAGCGTCGATTTGCCGACGTTGGGAAAACCGACGATCGCCACGATCCCGAGGAACTCCGCCTCGGACCCCGCGCCGTTCTCAGTGCTCATGCCGGCTGGCGTGCCCGGACGAGCTGCTCGATCCGGCCGACGACGTCCTCGACATCGAGCTCGGTGGTGTCGATCTGGACGGCATCCTCGGCCGGCCTCATCCGCGCCGCGTCGCTCTGGTCCCGCAGGCGCAGGTCGGTTGCCAGCGCGTCGGCGCCGATCTCGGGCCGCTCGGCCAGCCGCCGCTCGGCCCGGATGTCGCGCTCGGCGTTCAGGTAGACCTTCACGTCGGCGCCCGGACAGACGACCGTGCCGATGTCGCGGCCCTCGATCACGGCGTCGCCGTTCTCGGCCAGCTCCCGCTGGCGCGTGCGCATCACCGCGCGCACCTCGGGGTGACGGGCGACGACGGGGACGAGCCGGTCGATCCGCGATTTCCGGATCGCCGCCGTCACATCGGTCTCGTCGATCCAGACACGGCCGTCCTCGTCGAGCCCGACCGGATGCCCGGCGGCGAGCGTTCCGAGCGGCCCGCCCTCGCCGAGCGGAAGCTCGCGGGCGATCGCGAGCCAGGTGAGCGCGCGGTACATCGCGCCCGTATCCAGGTAGCGGTAGCCGAGCCGCTCCGCGAGCCGGCGGGCGACCGTGCTTTTCCCCGCTCCCGCGGGGCCGTCGATGGCAACGATCATCGCTGTGTGACCGACTCGAGCAGCTCGAAAAACCCGGGGAAGCTTACAGCGACCGCCTCCGGGTCCTCGAGCTCGACGCCCTGACGCGAGACGAGGCCCGCGACCGCGCCGAGCATCGCGATCCGGTGATCGCCGCTCGAGCGCATGTCTCCGCCCCGAGGGCGGGTCGGGACACCGCGGACACGGAAACCATCCTCGCTCGCCGTGATCCGGACACCCAGGGCGCGGAGCGAAGTCGTCACGGTTTCGATCCGGTCCGTTTCCTTGACACGCAGCTCCCGGGCGCCCGTGACGACGCTCTCTCCGCGCGCGAAGGAGGCCGCGAGCGCAAAGAGCGGCAGCTCGTCCACGAGCCGGGGTACCTCCTCGGCTCCGATCGAGGTCGCCTGCAGCTGGGCCGAGCGCACCTCCAGGTCGGCCACAGGCTCGCCGCCGGCGCCGCGCCGGTTGTAGACCGCGAACCTCGCGCCCATCCGCTCGAGCACGTCGAGTAGCCCTGTGCGAGTCGAGTTGACGTCCAGGTCGTGGATGCGCAGGTCGGAGCCCGAGAGGAGGGTCGCCGCGACGATGAAGGGCGCCGCGGAGGAGAAGTCGCCCGGGAGCTCGAGCGAAAAGGCCGGAATGCGCTCCGCGGGCCAGACCCGGATCTCGGCGCCGGCGCGCGTCAGCCTCAGCCTGAGCGAGCGCAGCAGGCGCTCGGTGTGGTCGCGGGAGGGCAGGCGCTCGATCACCGAGGTCGGGCCCTCGCCCGCGAGCAGCCCCGCGAGCAGCACGCTCGATTTGAGCTGCGCGCTCGCGACCGGCAGCTCGTAGCGGATCGGCCGCAGTCGGGCGCCCTCGATCGTGACCGGGGGGCGGCCGCCGTTCGTCTCGACGCGCGCCCCCATCCGGCCGAGCGGCTCCTCGACCCGGACCGGCCGCGCCGAGAGCGACTCGTCACCGACGAGCTCGAAGCGTCCGCTCTGCCCGGCGAGGATCCCGCTCAGCAGGCGCAGGACGGTGCCGGCGTTGCCGCAGTCGAGCGGTCGGTCCGGCGGAACGAGACCGTGCAGGCCGCGGCCGCCGATCCGCACGAGGCCCGGTTCGGGCTCGCCGACCGCCGCCCCCAGCGCCTGCACCACCGAGAGCGCCGTGTCCGTGTCGGCGGAGTGGTCGAAGCCCTTCAGCTCGCTCTCTCCATCGGCGATCGCCGCGAGCAGGGCACCGCGCTGGCAGAGCCCTTTCACCGCGGGGACGCCGATGTCCCCCACGAGCGCCGCCGCTGGCTCGACGCGGGTCACCGCTCCGCGAGCACGGGCGCGATCACGGCGCCGTAGCCCTGCGCCTCGAGGATCGTGGCGGCGCGCTCGGCTTCCGCCTCGCCCGTCACAAAGAGTGTCAGCGTGCCGCCGCGCTCGGGCGAGAGATGGTGCAGCTCGAAGTCCTCGATGTTGATCCGCTCCGCCCCGAGGGCCTGCGTGATCCCGGCGAGGACACCCGGCCGGTCGGGGATGTGGACGCGGAGCTGCTGGAGCGAGCCGGCATCGCGATAGGCCTCAGCGAGGAGCAGGCGGCGGTGCAGCGCCGCCTGGCCGATCCAGCGGGCGAGAAAGCCCGCGTCGCGGCCACGCAGCGCGCGCTCGACCTGCTCGAGCCGGCCGCGGTGGTCTGCGAGCGCAGCGGCGATCACGTCCGCGTTGTCGAGAAAGATGTCGACCCAGATGCGCGGATTCGCGCCCGCGACCCGGGTCATGTCGCGCAGCGAGCCCCCCGCCGCGGCCAGCGGCTCGTGGCCGTCGATCCGGGTCTCGCCCGCCTGGTTCACGAGCGCGTTGGCGAGCGCGTGGGGGAGGTGGCTCGTGAGCGCGACCAAGCGGTCGTGGGCCGCCGGCTCGATCGCCACCGCGGTCGCGCCGAGCGAGGTGACGAAGCCGTGCACGAGCCGGTAACGGTCGGGTTCGGTCGCGGCGGAGGGGGTCAAAAACCAGGTCGCGCCGTCGAAGAGCTCGGCGCTCGCGTGCTCGGGCCCGCGGGCCTCCGAGCCGGTGACGGGGTGTCCGCCGACGAAGCGGGACGGCTTCGGCACGGCGGCGCAGAGCGCGGCCTTGGTCGAGCCGACGTCCGTGACGGTGAACTCGCCGCCTCCGGCGAGCAGGCCGCCGATCGCGCCCGGCAGCGTGCTCACGGGCACAGCCACGAGTACGAGCTCGGCCCGACCGAGCTCCTCCGCCCGGCCACACGCCTCGTCGATCGCGCCGCGCTCGAGCGCCACCTCCGTCACCTGGCCGAGGGAGTCGTAGCCGAGCACGCGCGGGACGCCGGCCCGCTTGGCGGCGAGGCCAACCGAGGCGCCGATCAAGCCGGTGCCGAGGACTCCGAGCGCCTGGAGCGGCATTCAGCCGATCTGCTTGCCCATCACAGAGACGATCGCCTCGATCTCGCGGGCGAACGCCCCGAACTCCGCCGTCGGGATCTGCTGCGGGCCGTCACAGAGCGCCTCCTCGG